>CAJTTA010000027.1 GCA_910579305.1 uncultured Muribaculaceae bacterium | reverse complement strand
AATAATGCCTAAATCTTTATAATTTTTGTAGATTCCGATGCGGTTGCCCTGTAAATCAAGCCGATAAAAATCTAAAATAAAAAAAGAGCAACTGAAACCTAAGTTTACAATGTTGCTCTTTCCTCTCTCCTCGGCGGTGCGGACGGGACTCGAACCCGCGACCCCTAGCGTGACAGGCTAGTATTCTAACCGGCTGAACTACCGCACCTTATCAGTTTTGCTTTCGGATTATTTAAGCTCACTTGCTTCCCGATTGCGAGTGCAAAGTTACGCACTTTTTTCATTCCCACCAAATTTTCAGAGCCTTTTTTTCATAATATTTTACATTCCATTCCCAAGCATCTGATTATACGAATGTTACAATACCACTTACACCATCTCTAAAGCTCACGTATCCAACCGGCTATTGTGATTGCATGCTATTTTTATTACCTTTGCATTCATGAAATACTTATCCCGTATCATAATTTTGTCACTGTGTCTGCTCTCGGGCACAGCGATAAGAGCACAGGTACATGCAGAACAGGTGCTCAACATAGGCCGCAATGTGCTCGCCATGGATGACTATGTGCTCGCGATACAGTATTTCAATCAGGCAGCCGCTGCAAAGCCATATTTATGGGATCCATATTATTATCGTGCATTGGCCAAGCTGATGCTCGATGATTTTCATGGAGCGGAGAATGATGCGTCAGATGCTATCGAGAGAAACAAATTCAAGTATGAGGCTTATAGAGTGAGAGGTTTTGCCAGGATGCGACTGCGCCTTGACTCCGCTGCAATAGAGGATTTCAACAAAGGGCTCGCCTATGCTCCGGACGACAAGTATTTCCTGTATTACAAGGGACTCGCCCAAGCCTCTTTGGGAGACTTAACTCATGCCGACAGCACATTCTCCCATCTCTTGAACATCTATCCGCGATTTGAGGATGGTTATGGCTCGCGCGCGCAAGCTCACCTTATGGCAGCCGACACCGTAGCTGCCCTCAAAGACATTTCCGAGGCCCTGCGCATTAACCCCAATATGCTCCCGGCGCGACTGATGCGTGCCGACATAAGCCTGCACAGGCGACAATGGGCCGCAGCCGCCGCGGATCTTGACACTGTCATAAAGCTATCGCCGGCCGATGTATCCCTGTATATCAATCGTGCATATGCCAGATACAATGCCGATGACTGGCCCGGCGCCATGGCCGACTATAATTATGCTCTCGATCTTGAGCCGCAAAACTATGCAGCCATATACAATCGTGCGCTGCTGCGATACCAGATCCAGGATCTTTCCGGAGCACGCAACGATTTTTCAAAAGTGCTCGAACATGATCCCGACGACTTCCCCGCCAGATACAACCGTGGCCTGATAAATACCGACCTCGGCAATCATCAGGCCGCCCTGGCCGACTTCCGGCTCATTGCCAACAAATACCCTCGATTCTACCCCGTATATTACGCCATGTCGCGCGTATATCAGAACATGGGCAATGCGAAACTTGCCGCCGACTACTTCTTCAAGGCAAATGACCTGATCTCCAGATACACGGATGATCCTGCGCATTACAAGCTCGACCGTCCTGCTATTCAGAACGGATCATCGCGCGAACAGAGCGACAAGAGCGATCCTTCCGTCTCCGAGTCTCCGGAGGATGTAATGGAACACTTCAATGAACTTGTGACCGTGTCGCACGACCGGCAAAGCACGCCGCTCTATGGGGAAAAGCTCAGAGGACGAGTGCAGGACATAGACATGCGTGTGCAGCCGGCACAGCCTTACGCTCTCTCGTTTGAGGCTCCTGTGGATGAAATTCGCCAGCGCTACGACTCCTATGCCGAGCTCACCGAGATAAATTCCTCCGGATGGCTCGATGCTCCTCTGTTTCTCACCACAGGCACCAATACGCCCGATGATGCGTATAGGATACAGTCTCTATTCGATTTTGTGCATGCAAGCTATGCGGCACAACAGGCCCACGAGCTGAGACCTGTCGATTTCCTGGCCCGTGCCGTGGCCCTCACCTCTCTGAAAAATTATGAGGATGCCCTCGGTGACCTGAATGACGCTCTCAAGATCAATCCGGGATTTGTCTCCGCCCTGCTCCAGCGTGCATACGTGTACCCTCTGGCCGCATCTGCTCTTAATCATGAGAGCGGGATACATGACATGCTTTCTGAAGCAAGTGCAGGCCAGGCACGCATCAAAGCGATGGAAGACTACGACACTGCGCTATCCATCGACCCCAGGCTGCCATATGCATGGATGGGCAAGGGCTACCTGCTATATGAATCCTCCGACTATGCCGGCGCTGCCGGATGCTTCTCTCAGGCCCTGGAGCTGGCGCCCGATCTCGGCCCAGCCATGTTCAACCGCGCTCTGTGCATGCTCCGGCTCGGCAGAAAGCGCGAGGCTGTGGCCGACCTTTCCCGCGCCGGAGAACTCGGTGTCGTCGCTGCATATAACCTGCTTAAAAACATATAAGAGACTCGCCTCTAAAAAACTTACAGTTTCTCACCGGTGTTATAGAGATACAGATTCTCTACTAATTCCCGGTGATGAAAAACGCTCTCCACATATTCATAATCCTGATCATGCTTGCCTCGGGCTCTGCCCGGGCACAGATGCCCATAAAGCTCAGTGTGGCCGACACTGTACCGCCCGACTCGGCGGATCTTGCCTACTATGGACGCAAACACTTCTGGCGGGCTGCCGCCGAAGTAGCGGGATTCAACATAGGACTATGGGCTTTCGACAGATATGTGCAGAAAGGGGATTTCGCATACATTTCTCTCAACACAATAAAAGAGAATTTCAAGCACGGTTTCATATGGGACAACGACAAACTCGGCACCAACATGTTTCTGCATCCCTACACCGGCAACCTGTATTACAATTGCGCGCGCTCCAACGGTTTCAACTATTGGCAAAGCTCCCTCTTCGCAATAGGAGGCAGCGCCATGTGGGAGCTTTTCATGGAAAGCGAATACCCCTCTACCAACGATGTCATAGCCACTCCCATCGGCGGCACCGCCATTGGCGAAGTGGCATATAGGGCTTCGGATGCCATTATTGATGACCGGGCTTCGGGATGGGGGCGATTCGGACGCGAGACGGCGGCATTTATAGTCAACCCCATGCGAGGACTCACACGGATAATCAATGGAGACGCGTGGAGAAGAAGGGCTACATCGGGCAAACAATTCGGCACGCCCAACGTGGGCATGGAGTTTTCCCTCGGGCCTAAAGCAATAGAGTTCCGGCATGATAAAGCCAACAATTACAAAATTGGGGCCACCCTTGATTTCAACATGGAATATGGCGACCGATTCGAAGTGCATTCCACAAACCCATATGACTATTTCCTCATACACGCCAATCTCAATCTCATTTCCTCCCAGCCCGTTCTCTCTCAATTGTGCATCACCGGGCGCCTGCTCGCGCGAGAACTGCTTGACTCCCGCAAGAATCAGGATCTAAGCATCGGCATATACCAACACTTCGACTATTTCGACTCCGACACAATTTCTGACCGTCACCACGCCTGTCCCTACAAACTCGGAGTGCCTGCATCCGTAGGTATGGGCGCAATGTACCGCAACGCCGAAAACCCGAACTTTGTCTTCGATGCCTACGCTCATTTCAACGCCGTGCTGCTCGGAAGCATCCTCTCCGATTATTACCATCTGGATGAACGAAACTACAACTGGGCCATGGGTATGTCGGGGAAAATAGGCATACAGGCAGTATGGGATCATAAGAAGTATGCCCTGTCACTCTCCTCTTCGCTCTACCGCCTTTACACATTCAAGGGATACCCCCGAGGCACCGACATGAGCACGGCCGACCGCCGCACACTCAACGCCATGGGCGATCACTCTGAAGCCACATTCGGCATCACGGAACTCAAAGCACAGATGCGGCTGTACCGACGACTCTACATCGGGCTGGAACTATGCCATTACTTCCGCCACACGCATTATCGCGACTATCCGGGCGTCAACTCTTCGGCATTCACACAGAGTCTGCAACTCATCTACAAATTATGACGGGCACACACCCCGCACGTCGGGGGTGATTGATGAGTTTTACGCCATGCCGGAAAAATCTCTCAAATCCCACATTGGATAATAGCGGAATTTTTTGTAACTTTGCACCCCGACGGAATTCAGCGCAATGCTATCCTTATGCTATGAAAGACCGTCGATAATATTGAAAAAGCTTAACACCCGTCTGCATATGATTGACATAACTTTCCCCGACGGCTCCGTGCGCCAGTATGAACAGGGCGTGACCCCGCTGCAAGTCGCAGAGTCGATTTCTCCGCGTTTTGCGGCCGACGTGCTCGCATGCCGTGTGGCCGGCGAAGACCGCGACCTCACCCGCCCCATTGATGGCAACGCTTCAATAGAATTCTTCAAATGGGATGACCTGGAAGGCAAGCACGCTTTCTGGCACTCATCTGCCCATTTGCTCGCAGAAGCTTTGCAGGAACTTTACCCCGGCGTGAAATTCGGCATCGGCCCTGCCATAGAAAACGGATTCTACTACGACATAGCACCCGGAGAGCACAAAATAACGGATGAGGATTTTCCGAAAATTGAAAAGAAAATGCAGGAACTTGCCTCCCGCAAAGAAGCCATCGTGCGCTCCGACATATCAAAGGCCGACGCGCTTGAAGCCTTCGGCGCCCGCGGCGAGACCTACAAATGCGAGCTGATCTCAGAACTTGAAGACGGCACAATAAGCACATATACACAGGGAGCTTTCACCGATCTCTGCCGAGGCCCTCACCTGCCCTCCACCGCTCCCGTCAAAGCCATTAAGATCCTGTCGCTCGCCGGAGCCTATTGGCGAGGCGACGAAAACCGCGACCAGCTTGTGCGCGTATACGGCATTACATTCCCCAAGAAGAAAATGCTCGATGAGTATCTCGCCCTCCTTGAAGAGGCCAAGAAGCGCGACCACCGCAAGCTTGGCAAAGAGATGGAACTGTTTGCATTCTCCCCCACTGTGGGACAGGGACTTCCGCTATGGCTGCCCAAAGGAGCCGCTCTCCGAGACCGTCTTGAGCAATTCCTGCGCAAGATACAGAAAAAATACGGCTACCTGCAGGTTATCACACCCCACATAGGCAACAAGCTGCTATACGTCACCTCCGGCCACTGGGCAAAATACGGAAAGGATTCATTCCAGCCCATACATACTCCCGAGGAAGGCGAAGAATATCTGCTCAAGCCCATGAACTGCCCCCATCACTGCGAGATCTACAAGGCATTCCCTCGCTCTTACCGCGACCTGCCGCTGCGTCTTGCTGAATTCGGCACAGTATACCGCTACGAGCAGAGCGGAGAGCTCCACGGCCTCACCCGAGTGCGCGGATTTACCCAGGATGACGCCCACATCTTCTGCGCCCCGGAGCAAATCAAAGATGAATTCCTGAAGGTGATGGATATCATCCTCTACATCTTCCGGGCCCTTCACTTCGAAAACTTCGAGGCACAGATATCGCTGCGCGATCCCAAGAACACTACAAAATATATCGGTTCCGATGAAAACTGGCACCTCGCAGAAAACGCAATCATTGAAGCTTGCGCCGAAAAAGGACTCAAGGCTCGCCAGGTAGAAGGAGAAGCCGCTTTCTATGGTCCCAAACTCGACTTCATGGTGAAAGACGCCATAGGGCGCCGCTGGCAGCTCGGCACAATTCAGGTTGACTACAATCTTCCCGAGAGATTCAACCTTGAGTATACCGGCTCCGACAACTCCAAGCACCGCCCGGTCATGATTCACCGCGCACCTTTCGGATCCATGGAGAGATTCGTGGCTGTGCTGCTTGAGCACACAGCCGGTCGCCTCCCCCTCTGGCTCATACCGGAGCAATGCGTGATTCTTCCCATCAGTGAGAAATTTAACGACTATGCTTTCAATGTGGCTAAGCAGCTTGAGAAGAGCGACGTGCGCGCCATAGTCGATGACCGCAACGAGAAAATAGGCAAAAAGATTCGCGACAACGTGATGCGCAAATACCCGTATCTGCTCATTGTGGGCGAAAAAGAGGCCGAAAGCGGAGAAGTCAGCGTAAGAAAGTATGGAGAAGATGCTACAAAGTCAATGAAAATTGCTAACTTTGCAGCGCAAATCGCTGAAGAGGTCGCTGCCATGATTCCTGAAATGGATGATTAAGCACACTTAACGCTCTATGTTTAAGAAACTTAAATCCACAAAGCAATCAGATACACTCTGCTCATGATTGATGCATACAGGAGTGAATCGCAATGACAAAAACTTGATCATTCATCGAAAAAGCAAGAATTTTAAGAAACTTTAACACCCTTAATGGAGAAAAAACCCTTTTCAGGGCCTCGTAAGCCCTCGGGTTCACGCCCCAAACCCGGACAACGGCAACGCCCCGGACAACAGTCCAAGGATCAGCACGCCATCAACGATGCAATTCGTGCCCGTGAAGTGCGCCTCGTAGGCGACAACGTGGAACCCGGCATATACCCTCTGCCCAAAGCCCTGCGCATAGCACGCGACATGGAGCTTGACCTGGTAGAAATCAGCGCTGTGGCCGATCCCCCGGTATGCCGGGTGCTCGACTACCAGAAATATCTCTATCAGCAAAAAAAGAAGCAGAAGGAGCAGAAGGCCAAAGCCACTAAAGTGGTGGTGAAGGAGATAAGATTCGGCCCGCAGACCGATGATCATGACTATAACTTCAAGCTCAAGCATGCCCAAAGCTTCCTGAAAGAAGGCAGCAAGGTGAAAGCCTATGTCTTCTTTCGAGGTCGCTCCATTCTCTTCAAAGAGCAGGGAGAAGTACTGCTCCTTCGCTTTGCCAACGACCTGGAAGAACTCGGAAAAGTAGAGATGATGCCGGTGCTCGAAGGCAAGCGCATGACGATCATGCTTACACCCGTGAAGCCCAAAGCGCCTAAGAAAGATTCCGCTCCCAAGCCCGACGCAGCGAAAGCAGAGCAACAGGAAGCAGAAACTGAAGAACCCGCTTAAGAAAAAAATTTTTTACACGAAATAGAGACCGTAGGCACATAGTGCCGAGGTGAAATTAACAACTAAATTTCAATAACTACAATGCCAAAGGTAAAGACTAATTCCGGTGCAAAAAAGAGATTCGCTCTTACCGGAACAGGAAAAATCAAGCGTAAGCACGCTTACCACAGCCACATTCTCACCAAGAAGACTAAAAAGCGCAAGCGCGTGCTCGACCACACTGCAATCGTAGAGAGCGCCAACGTGCAGGCCGTGCGTGAGCTCCTCTGCCTCAAGTAAGACTCACTTAGCAAACACTAATCGCAAGTTTTTTCCATCACCTTTTTATTAACCGGATGCCGGGCCTATAAGAGCACATATCTTGCTGCCGCCCGCCTCCAAAAAAGAAAACTAAAATGCCAAGATCAGTAAATCACGTAGCTTCGAGAGCTAAACGCAAAAAAATCCTCAAACTCACCCGTGGCTATTATGGAAGCCGCAAGAATGTGTGGACGGTAGCCAAAAACACTTGGGAAAAGGGTCTTACATACGCCTACCGCGACCGTAAGGACAAGAAGCGCAACTTCCGTGCCCTCTGGATTCAGCGTATCAACGCCGCTGCACGCCTCGAAGATCTCTCATACTCCAAGCTCATGGGGCTCATCCACAAAGCAGGCATCGAGATCAACCGCAAGGTGCTCGCCGACCTGGCCATGAACAATCCCGCCGCTTTCAAGGCAATCGTAGAGAAAGTGAAGAACGCCTGAACCTACAGGTAACACCTAATTATTGACACTCCCCGCTTACAAGCCATACTGGTGTAAGCGGGGAGTGTCATCTTTTTACGATAGATTTCCATCCATATTTTTGTTATTGCGATTATTTCATTATTTTTGCAACCACAATATCTATTTCTTATATCTGCAGTTTACACATAACATCATAATACAATGAAGAAATTTTTTCGCACAGCACTGACATCAGTAGCGATCGCTCTTTGCCTTTCCGCTTCAGCCGAGAGCATATTCACATGCAGCGAGATCACAGGCTACAAGCCTCGAAGCTGCTCACTTGTCAATGCCAAGACATCGGCATGCAACCAAGGCGCAGAACCCTTCTCTGTATTTATACAAAAATGGAACTCCGACGCCGAGTTCCGCAAAGCTCGCATAGCATACTCGGCAAATACTCCCGACTTCCTCGGCGACACAGAAAAAGAGTGTATCGACAATATGATGAATCAGCTCTCTTTTGCTGAAAGCTACGTAGGCGGCTTCCCCTTAAAGGCTGCCAAGAAACACCGAGACAGGTACGGATGCAGCGCATATGCCACATACTTTGCCGTGACAGCCGACACCGTAGGATTCAGATATGAATACATGTGTGAAGGAGAAGACGGAGGTGGGTCGGCTGGTATTCTCGGCTTTGAGCGCATCAACGGCAAGTGGCAAATGACGTGCCTGGCGCTTGCCGGTTAAATACGCCTCTTCATTGGAATCTGACGCCACCCTTAGCAAAGTCCGCATAGCATGTTAAGCCCACATTCCGGGCTTCCTCAATTTCCCTGACATCATAGAGAAAACCGCTCGCGGCGTAGACACACAACACCTTTCCACACATACTCCTCCCAAGATGAATAAGGCCGCACTTCAAGAAACGAAGTGCGGCCTTATTTACCTTATACTATTTATTATGAACTCAGCGGGACATACGAATTGTGCGTCCGAAAGGAGATACCATATGCAGACCGGGCTGCAAAGGAATGCGCACGACACCGGCTGACGGCACTTCGGCTGAAGCCTCAAGCGCACCGCCCATGTCATAAACCTTCACTACAATACCGGGGCGAGCTGTGACTTCAAGCACGCCATCTGCCGCTCTGATAGAGAACACGGTATCACCTGCGTTCACCGCTTCTACCGCACCGTCAGTCGCCGTGACAACCTGCACCTCGTTACTCTTCACTGAGCGCTGCGACTCCTCATTGTAAGCCTGCACAGAGTAGTAATAAGTAGTGTTGGGCTTAAGCTCAGTCACCTCGGCATACGAGACATTGCCCTGATCGGCATTATCAAAACCCTCAACAGGGATAGGATTATATGAAGCGCCATAGGCCATTACTATATCATCTACGAATACTGAGCCGGAAGTCTCCTTGGTGAAAGAAATACGTATGGCCTTGGTGCCATGAGGTATGTGCACTTCATCCTCGGGAGAGAGTGAGACTGTAGTGCCCTCGGTCTTCGCTACCGGAGAGATCTGCATGATAGTAGTCCATTTGCCGGCTACAAGAGCCTCCACGGCAAGAGTGGCGTCATCGCCGGTGCTGTTGCCGCGATACCAGAATGAAAGACTGTTCACATCATCCTCTTCAAGAGTGGGGGTAGTGATACGGTCACCGCTATTTGTCAGTCGCAATGCAGGGGCCGCTTCGCCATAATAACCCTTCAGAGAGCCGGTTGTGCCCGATGTGGAGCTCCAGCCCTGAGGCATGAGGCGTCCCTGCTCATCCTTGGTGAAATCCACAGTCTGGTATTCGGGGTTCACAGGTATCTTTTCTACTACCGACAAATTATATCCCTGCGCACCTTCAAGAGACTGCCAGCAGGCGCGGAAAGAGGTCTCTTTAACATCCTCCGGGTCAAGAGCCTTCACCACACGCTGCTCAAAACCGGGAGGCATAGTAGTGACATTGATACGATTGGAATCCTCTGATGTGCGGTCGCCGCTCACGGCGCGCACCACATATGAATACTCCGTAGCAGGATCAAGATTCTCCACAAGCAGCTGCGTGGCATCATTGACCTTGACTGAAAGGAAAGGCACAATGCCCGGCGCACGACACACATCCACCTCATATTGATATACACCGGTGCCGGCCTCCCATTGGGCAATGAAGCTTACCGGAGTTACATCGGCAGCCTTCAAAGCTGTCACAGGAGTGAGCCTTTCGCCGCCATCCTTGAGCTTGAATGTTATCACCTCGTCATTCTCATGAATATCGGTTATGGGCATGTCAATCTCATATCCACTCCAGGCAAACATGGCAGGAGTCGTGTCGGCTGTAAAACGCCTTACATTGCTTGTGCCAGGGAAGGTGTCACCTGCGCGAGTCTCTGCGGTGCACACATTGTCGGCCTCCACAAGATCTATGCGCTGATGGCTGGAGGTATTGTTCACCTGATTGTTTATCCAGATTGTCTTGTCAAAATCCACATGCCATACGAGCATGCCGTGACCGGGGATATATGCATCCCATCCGGTGCGCTGGCGGTTCTCAAGAATATAATACTCATTGTCAAGATCCGTGCGTATCATGAGTGCCTCGCCCGTAGTCACGGGGTTAAGAGTGACATCCTCTGCAGCCGACAGCACACGAGGATTAAGCCACCCCACACTGTATCGGCTGAAGGCCGAATAATTGGGAGGAGTATTGCCTTCGTTATTATAGGAGCCATGATCCATTACTTCGTATGCGCCGGGAGTAAACGCACCGGAACCATTAGTGGGATAATAGTCCGGCAGACCCAGCACATGCGAATATTCATGACAGAAAGTGCCTATACCGGCGCGCTTGAGGCCGCTTGTGCCCCTCAACTCGTTAGTGCACGCATAATTACCCACTTTCACTCCGTTGAATTCCAGGTTCACGCCATAGAACGTGATAAGGTCAGCGGAATGAGGCCAGATAGTCCAGCTCGGGGCTCCCTCGTTCTGTCCATAGCCTGCATAAAAGACAAAAATGTTGTCCACACGCCCGTCCCCGTCATTGTCAAATTCACTCCAGTCAAGATCCGGCTGCTCTTCATGAAGCTTGCGACACGCATCCTCCACCATTTTCCAGGCCTGGGAATCATAGGCTGTGGCTGTGGAAGAGCCGTAATATGGCTCACCCTGAGGCACAGTGATAGGCCCGAACACCTGAAAATCCGGGGTAAAGATTCCATTGCTCTGATCGGTGAAATAATCGAGGGCCGATCCCTGCGCTCCGCCATGAGAATAGCCTTTCTGCTTTATGAGGTCAGTAAAGGCTTCATGCGGATTCGGCGTCTGAAACTTGACATCCTGAAACTCCACGAGCAATATCATGGCTTTCGGAGAACCCATAGTAGGATAATTGTTTATGAGTCCTGTGCCCCCTGCACGGCGCGGAGCACGCGCCTTTATGGAACTTTCCTGCGCCTTGGAAGAAGCGATCACACGCATCTGATCCTTAGGCAGCGAAGTCAACAAGGCGACATTGTCGACCGAGCGCATGTCGATATTTCGAGCCATGACACCGGTGGACACAAGTTGACCCTGGCGGAGCGACGCATACTCAAGAGCGCCTCCTGCCGAAGGAAGCAACACATAGCCGTCCACCGACTCATACCAGGCCCCATGCTCATCGCCCTGAAGCCTTATCTGCAACATAGTGCCGTCAGGCTGGGGATATTCAAGCACGCCCGGTTTTGCCGGCACGGCAAGCGCTCCGAGAGCGCAAAGTGCAAGCATAGAAGAAGTAATAGATTGGCGTAACATAGGTAGTAATTTATGTAATATAATGTAATTTAGTATCAATCAGAATTTTAACAATCGCGTCGAATATTATGAAGAGATTATAGCAATTGAAAATATTGATAATTTACGCGACAAAGATACATAGATTTTTGGATAATTCAAAATTATTTAGTAACTTTGGCGCAATATTCTATGCTATACGCTACTAATTATTACTATAATAACTAATATCTTTTTATGAAACATTTTTTACGTACAAGCACCTTGCTTGCTACAGGAGCTGCCGCTATATCAGCCTTAGGGCTATGGGCTGCCTCTCTGTCTTCGCCGCAGGCACAGATGCTTCCGGCTCCGGTCTCTGATGCATCGGCTGAGCAGATGGAGACACCGGTGTTCCATGGATCTCTTGAACTGAGTGAAAGCAGCTCATGGAATGAAGTGCAGCTCTATGGCGTACACAGCTTTACAATCGACGGTGGCGATCCTCAGCCCGAAGGCCCTGTCATGACCACTCACACCACAGGAGGCGGCTTCTACCACGACGGCCGCTATTATTGTCTGAGCGGCATATCATCACAAGCACTCGGTGTCAAAAACACTTGGGTGACATATGATGCCGAAACATGGGAGCTTCTCGGCTCACGTTACCACGAGGCCCCCACTCTGACCGACTCGCAGGCCCTCGCTTATGACTACATAAGCGGCAAAGCCTATGCATCCGGATTGAACTACGATGACCCCAACACTCCTTATCAACTGCGCACAGTAGATCTTGAGACCGGAGAAATGACCAACGTAGGAACCCTTGCAAAAAGTTTTCCGGCAATGGCCTTTGACTCCGAAGGACAGCTCTGGGGCATTTCCCGCGAACCCGAATTCCCTTACACTGCCAACCTGTATAAAATAGACAAAAACACCGGTGCTACAACTCTGGTAGGCCCGCTTGGCTACAATCAGCGCTCCATCTATGCGGGAGCATGCTTTGATCACCACTCAGGCAAGCTCTACTGGACTGCCCGCACAATGACCTATAACAACTACCTTGAAGAGACATATACCAGCTACCTGCTTGAAATCGATCTGAAAACAGGCAAGGCCACACCCGTCAAGAAATTTGACAATTTGGAGGTATTCTCTTCGCTCTATATTGTAGACACTCATCCCCAGGCCCCCGACACGGTAAATGATCTTACATTCAAGTATGATGCCGGCTCTCTTTCTGCAGGCACAGTCAGCTTCACCGTTCCCGCATTGACCTACGCCCAAAAGACTCTCACAGGCTCCGTAAAGGCAGAGGTATACATCGACGGAACTCTGACTGATTCCAAAGAAGGTCTCACTACCGGTTCAGCTTTTGTCAGCAAAAACATATCTCTGGCCGACGGTGCCCACGACATCAAGGTATACTGCTATAGCAGCAACGGCCTCAAAAGCCTTGCGACACAAATCAAAGCTTATGGCGGTGCCGACAAGCCCATGCGTGTCGAAAACGTAAACGTGGCTCTTTCTCCCCATGCCGATGTGGCTACAATCACATGGACTGGCCCGGAATCAGGTGCAAGCGGTGGATACATTGATCCTGCCACGATAACCTACAAGGTGATACGCCGCCCCGACATGAAGACCGTTGCCGAGGGGCTCACTGAGTGCAAAGTTACTGATGAGCTCGACCGCGCGCAGAGCCTGTCACAATATGAAATCATAGCAGTAGGGCCAGGCGGCGAGAGCGAATCGGTCTTCTCCACTCCTACTATTATGGGCACTCCTTATAAAATGCCTTACACCGAGACTTTCGACACCAGATCGGATTTTGCCAAATTCACAGTACTTGACCCTCAGGGCATAGCATCGCCCGACGGTGACACCTGGATGTGGCATCCCACATATCGCAATGCCATATATTGGCTTAACTACAACAATTACAACGCTGTTAACGCATGGCTCGTAACTCCTACTCTTGAATTCAAGAAAGGCTATGTTTACCGCGTTTACTTCATGACCGAGGGATACTCTTCAATACCTGCCACCACCACCATTGAGTCCTATGTAGGCGAATTCCCCACCGTAGAAAGTCTCAAGCGTTGCGTAATGAAAGAGACCAACACCCTCAACAAGGGTGAACAAAAGACCCTCAACGCCCTCTTCATCGCTGAAGACAAGGATATGCACTTAGGTATCCATGTGATGAACAACGGCGGCGACCACGTTTCGGTAGACAACCTCCGCATTTCCGAATACGGCCCCTCAACTATTCCCGCAGCTCCCGAGCTGGAATCTGTCACCAAGAATGACGGAAAGGCTCAGATCAATGTACGCCTGCCCAAGCTCAACGTAGCCGGCACTCCCGTTGCCAAGATCACCGGTCTGCGCCTCTACTCCTCCGACATGCGCCGTCTCATCGCCTCTACCACAGTGGAAGGCACCGAAGTAGGCACTATCGAGGATCCCACCCCCACATTCGGCATCAACAGCTACGCCGTGGTAGCCGTAAATGAATTCGGCACAGGCCTCGACCTCCAGGCCTCGATCAACATGAAGCCCGATGTACCTCTAAGCGTGCAGAATCTCTCTCTTGTCACCCTTCGTGACGGTGCCGACGTTCAGATCTCCTGGAATTACCCCACTCCCATGGTAGGTGTCGATGGCAATCCTCTTACTGCCGAAGAAATTACCTATGACATTTATCGCGTGATAAGCCTCGACCGCCAGCTCGTTAAGTCCGTCTCAGGCGATGTAAATTCCATTATCCTCAGCGATGTAATGTCAGACTTCAACGGCGAGCAGCAGAAATACATCACCTACGAGGTGATCGCATCCACCATAGGCGGCGAGTCACAGGCAGTGCGGGCTACCGCTCTGTTCGGCCCCGCTTATGAGCTTCCCATCCACGATGCATTTGCCGAAGGCAGCATCAAGCCCTGGGACACCTCCCGCTGCCAGTTCTCTTCTTTCTATTCACATCTGCCTTACGGCTATGATCCCCGCGTAGACGCAGAAGAAGGAAACATGCTCACCTTCTCTGCCAACTATGACAGAGAATGTATCGGTATCTATGTATCGCCCCGCATCAATATGACCAGTCTGCTCAACCCCAAACTGTCATTCAAGATGTATCAGACTTCATCCGGAAATCATGTCAACGCCAAGGTGCAGATAGGCATGCTTGTTGAAAAAGAGGGCAAAGAGCAGGAAATCGTATACTTCCCCACCGTCTATAATGTGCATACCGACACCGATGGCTGGGCCACATATGAGATACCTCTCACTGACTTCGCCACGTATCCCCGTGCATCTGTCGTAATCCGCTGTGTCAACGACAAGCGCAACGGCAACATCCACTTCGATTACATCGACATTTCCGGCGACCGTCCCGAGTGTGATGCCAAAGTAATTTCCGTAAACGGCCCCGTTACCGCAGTGATGGGACGTGAAAACAATTACTACGTGAATGTAGCCAACAACGGCATACGCGATATAGAGAATGTGACCGTGACTCTTAAGGCCGATGATGAGGTAGTGGGCACAACCACTGTCAATCTCTCGGAAGATGAGAAGTACACCGTTCCCTTCACCTACACTCCCGGTCTGCACGAGGATCCGCGCTCAATACGCCTCACAGCCACAGTAGAAGTGGACGGCGACCTGAACCGTTATAACGACTCTTCAGTATTGCGTGTCAATATCGAGGCACCCAACCTCCCCTATGTGACCGATCTCTTCGGAGAAGGCGTCAACGGCAATGCAGTGCAGCTCTCATGGAGCGACGCCCAGGTATATCCCAATGAAAAGACCGTCAGCGATGATCTTGAAAACTATCCCGACTTCACCATCGACAACTTCGGCGACTGGGTGATGCATGACCTTGACCAGGGCAATACCATCATAGGTATCAGCTCCAGCCTCGGCACCTTCACATGGGAGAATGTGGGCAAGCCCCAGGCATACATTGTGTTCAACCCCAGAAGCGTTGGCGTGCATAGCCTGTGCTCCGCACATTCAGGCGAGCGCTGCCTCGTAAGCTTCGAAAGCGGCGCAGGCAACAACGACTGGCTCGTGTCTCCCGCACTCTCCGGAAGAGAGCAGACCATATCCTTCTTCACTCGTTGCGTGATGGAACAGTTCCTTGAGACATTCGATGTAATGGTATCCACCTCAGGCACAGATCCTGAAGACTTCACAATGCTGGCAGCCAACCAGACTGTAGGTTCAGCTTCCTGGCAGAAACTCGCCTACACTCTCCCCGCCGGCACACGCCACTTCGCGATTGTCTGCAAGAGCGACGGCGGCTTCGGATTCATGCTCGATGACTTTGAGTTCGTACCCTCTCAGCCCGAAGTCGAGCTCACCGGCTATAACGTATACCGTGACCTCAACCTGCTGGAATCCGGCCTTGGAGAGACTTCATTCATCGACACTACCTGCGATCCCAACGCCACTCACCGCTACCACGTGACAGCCACCTACACCGACGGCGAATCCATCTTCTCCAACCCCGTAGAAGTATGCGCCGCCTCTATCGGCTGCATCGCAGGAGGCAATGATGCAACCAGCATCTACAGCGTGGCAGGCAACATTGTCATCAAGGCTCCCGCAGGAAGCCCCGTGACTGTACACACTATCGACGGACGCTGTCTCTACTCATTTGCCTCTACAGGCTCTGAGAGAATGAGCGTAGCCCCCGGCATCTACGTAGTACGCGCCGGCACTACCACAGCAAAACTTATCGTGAAGTGATGACAGACGCTCATACTTGACACCCCGCAAGGAAGAATCAGGTATGTTGTAAAACATAAGAAAAATACCGAATCGCCACACAGCGATTCGGTATTTTTTTGTAATTTTGTAGCGCATTACGCCCTGCTCTCCACCGGAGCGGGGCGGATGTACGCAAAGACTACTAATAAATTCTTCATCGACTTTCTCGTGTCTCATGAAAATTACATTTAATATCAACTACCGCACCCGCTGGGGTGAGGCCCTCTATGTGGTGGGCAACATACCTGAGCTCGGCGCCGGCAACGACCAGGCAGCCCTGCAGCTTAACTATCTCGGCGGAGAAAGCTGGCAGCTTTCAGTAGACGTGCCAGAATCTACCCCCGACTTCACTTACCGCTACATAGTGAAAGCACCGGGACAGGAATGGCGTTTGGAATGGGGAGACCCGCATCGCTTTGAGGTAGCCCGCGGCGCAGCTAAATATGAGATTTTCGACCGTTGGCAGGATCAGCCCTACGACAAGCCTTACTATTCCTCCGCATTCACCCAAGGCATGCTCAACCGCGCTCACCGCGCTCCGGCTCCCGTGGCTTCAGCGGGCACCCTTAATGTGCGTGTGCAGGCACCCATGCTCGCTCCGGGCCAGATTCTCGCCATAGCAGGCGAATGCCCCGCTCTCGGCGCCTGGGATCCCCGCAAGGCCCTTCCTCTCAGTGATGCCGGTTATCCCGAATGGGAGATCAATATCCCTCTGGCCGACCTCAGCTTCCCCTGCGAGTACAAATTTGTGATTCTTGAGAAAGAGACGCTCGACACTGTAGCCTGGGAAATGCGAAACAACCGTATTTTCGACTTCGCCTCGGCCTCTCCCGACGCGGATGTGATCGTGGCCTCCGGCATGCGGTTTGTCAATCCTCTGTCTCCATGGAAGGGCGCCGGCACAGCCATACCGGTCTTCTCCATACGCACTGAGGAAGACTTCGGCGCAGGCGACTTCATCGGCATCATGAAGATGGTGGACTGGTGCAAGGCCACCCACCAGAAGGTGCTCCAGATCCTTCCCATCAACGACACCACCATGACCGGCACATGGACTGATTCATATCCCTATAATGCCAACTCTACCTTCGCCCTTCACCCGATGTATCTGCGTCTTCAGGAAGTGGGCCGCCTCAAGAGCAAGGCACGCCGGGACTATTATGACTCTCTGGCCAAAGAGCTGAACGCACTGCCGGAGATAGATTATGAACGCGTGAACAATGGCAAGACAGAATATCTCCGTGAGCTGTATGCAGAGCAGGGAGAGGCCACTGTGAAGAGCGCGGACTTCAAGGCATTTGTGTCAAAGAATGAAGAATGGCTCCGCCCATATGCAGCTTTCTGCACTCTTCGCGACATGCACGGAACTCCGGAGATGGACAAATGGGGAGAATATGCCACATACTCTGCAGAAAAGGTCGACAAGCTGTTTAAGGAAAAACATCAGGAGATGCTGTTTGTCTACTACCTTCAGTATCATCTCGACCGACAGCTGCGTGCCGCCCGCGACTATGCCCACAGCCAGGGTGTAGTGCTCAAGGGAGACATCCCCATAGGCATATCCCGCACAAGCGTAGACGCATGGGTATACCCCCATCTCTTCTACATGAATTGCCAGGCAGGAGCTCCGCCGGATGATTTCTCCGTGCTCGGCCAGAACTGGGGCTTCCCCACATATAACTGGGAAGAGATGGCCCGTGACGGATTTGCATGGTGGAAGGCCCGCTTCGGCAAGATGAGCGAATACTTCGACGCTTACCGCATAGACCATGTGCTCGGCTTCTTCCGCATATGGCAGATTCCCACCGATGCCATTCATGGCCTGCTCGGAGTGTTCCACCCCGCCCTGCCCTTCTCTCCCGAGCAACTGCGAGCCGACTTTGACTTCTGGATCAATCCCGACGTGCAGGCACGTCCGCTCATCCTTGAGTGGATGCTCACTGATTTCTTCGGCAATTCCACCGGTGAGGTCAAAGAAAAATACCTTTCACACATAGGAGGTGACCGATATGAGCTCCGCGACTTTGTAAGCACTCAGAAGAAAGTGGCCGAATATTTCGGCTCCATGCCTGCAAGCGAAGAGAACACCCGTATATGCGAGGGACTGCTCGGCCTTATCGACAACGTTCTCTTCATAGAGGATCCCTACGAGAAAGGCAAGTACCACCCCCGCATCGCAGCCCAGTTCACTCATCAGTACCGCTGCCTGAGCGACTATGAGCGCTGGTGCTTCGACCGTCTCTACAATGACTTCTTCTTCCACCGTCACAACGAATTCTGGTATGGCAAGGCTATGTGGAAACTACCCCCTCTCATCAACTCAACCAAGATGCTGTGCTGTGCGGAGGATCTCGGCATGATACCCGACTGCGTCCCTGCCGTAATGCACAATCTCCAGATTCTCAGCTTAGAGATACAGCGCATGTCTAAGGATCCATCAGTGGAATTCGGCAATACATGGGCGTATCCCTACTACTCTGTGTGCACATCTTCCACTCATGACATGCCCGGCATACGTGGCTGGTGGGAAAGCGACCATGACATGGCGCAGCGCTTCTTCAATCAGGTGCTTCATGAGAGCGGCGAGGCTCCGTTCTTTGCCGAGCCATGGATATGCTCCCGCATAGTAGACCTTCAGCTCAACTCTCCTTCCATGCTCTGCATTCTCCCCCTGCAGGACTGGATCAGCACTGATGGCAAACTGCGCCGCGAGAATCCGGCCGATGAGCAGATAAACATTCCCGCGATATCTCGCCATTACTGGCGCTATCGCATGCATATGACTGTGGAAGACCTCCTCAGGCAGGATAGCTTCAATAGTATCGTGACCGACAAGATTCATCATTCAGGGCGTTAAGGCAGACCGTCTAACCCCCGGAAACTGAAATCCCCCGCCGGAAGCTTTAATATGGCTTCCGGCGGGGGATTCCTATTCAAGTGGAGAGAGGGTATGCCAAATATGCTCCAAGACAGCCACAGCGCATATAAAAGTAATGCGAGGCCACCTCAAGCCGGCAGCCTCGCATTATTATTTATATGCTACAATCAAATCATGTGATCAGTCGAGCTTGTGTATCACAAGACCGGAACGGAGCTTGGGCTCAAACCATGTGGTCTTGGGAGGCATGATATTGCCAGTGTCGGCAATGTTGATGAGCTGATCCATGGTCACGGGATAAAGGGCAAGAGCCATCTTCATCTCTCCGCTGTCAACTCTGCGCTTAAGCTCTTCAAGACCGCGTATGCCGCCCACGAAGTCGATGCGCTTGTCGCTGCGGAGGTCGGTGATGCCGAGGATGTCGCGCAGAATCAGATCGGAGCTCACGGTCACGTCAAGCACACCGATGGGATCCTGGTCATTGTAAGTGCCGGGCTTGGCAGTGAGAGAATACCACTCGCCGTCAAGGTAGAGTGAGAAGTTGTGAAGGCCTGAGGGATGATATGTCTCCGCTCCTTTCTTTTCAACTTCGAAGTTCTCGGCAATCTTGGCGAGGAACTGCTCAGGAGTGAGGCCGTTGAGATCGCGCACAACACGGTTGTAGTCGATGATCTTGAGATGAGATGCGGGGAACGCCACAGCAAGGAAGTAATTGTACTCCTCATCGCCACGGTGATCGGGGTTGTTCTTGGCTTTCTCGGCACCTACGAGAGCGGCAGCGGCACTGCGGTGATGACCGTCGGCAATATAGAGATTGGGTATCTCGCCGAAGAGACGTGTCACGTCGGCAATCATCTGCTCATCCTCTATCACCCAGAAAGTGTGGCCGAATCCGTCGGGAGCCACGAAATCATATTCGGGCTTGCCGGCTGTCACCTTGTCTATTATCGCCTGGAGGCCCTCATTGTCGGGGAAAGCGAAGAAGACAGGTTCCACATTGGCATTGTTCACACGCACATGCTTCATGCGGTCTTCCTCCTTGTCGCGACGTGTGAGCTCATGCTTCTTGATGCGGCCTTCCATGTAATCATCCACCCAGGCAGCGACTACGAAGCCATATTGGGTGCGGCCATCCATCGTCTGCGCATAGATGTAATACTTCTCCTTGTCATCCTGCACGAGCCAACCGTTCTTCTGGAATGCATTGAAGTTTTCCACCGCCTTCTCATAGACAGCGGGATCATGCTCGTCGAAGCCGGGAGCGAAGTCGATCTCGGGCTTGATTATGTGATAGAGGCTCTTGGGATTACCTTCGGCCTCGGCACGTGCCTCTTCAGAGTTAAGCACATCGTAGGGGCGTGACACCACCTCTTCTACCATATCTTTGGGCGGACGCACGCCACGGAAAGGTTTTACTTTTGCCATTTCGAAAAGTTGTGAGTTATTTCAGGTTAATATTTAAGGATTTTGGTGATTTTAAGTTTTATCGCTCTATGGTCTGGGTGCGGTCGGGGCCTACACTCACTATTGCTATGGGCACACCCAGCTCTTTCTCAAGGAATGCCACGTATTCCGAGAAACGTGCCGGGAATTCGGCCTCGCTCTTCACAGCGGTCATCGGTGTCTGCCATCCGGGCAGCTCCACGTATACCGGTTCTATGTCGGCAGCATCTATGTCGAAGGGCACACGGCGTGTCTCCTTGCCATTTATCTTGTAAGCCACACAAGCCTTGATCACAGGGAAGTCATCAAGCACGTCGCTCTTCATCATGATAAGCTTTGTCACGCCGTTGAGCATTATTGCATAGCGCAATGCCACGAGATCGATCCAGCCGCAGCGGCGTTCACGACCTGTGACGGCACCATATTCGTGACCGAGGTCGCGGATCTTGCGTCCGGTTTCATCGAAAAGTTCGGTGGGGAATGGCCCGCTGCCCACACGAGTGCAGTAAGCCTTGAAAATGCCGTAGACGTCTCCTATGCGGCCTGGCGCCACGCCGAGGCCGGTACAAGCGCCGGCGGAAATGGTGTTGGAAGATGTCACAAAGGGATATGAGCCGAAATCTATGTCAAGCATTGTGCCCTGCGCGCCTTCGCAAAGCACCTTCTTGCCTGCCTCAAGTGCCTCGTTTATTTCATATTCGGAGTCAATGAGTTCGTATGTGAGCAGATATTCCACTGCTTCCATCCAGGCTTTCTCAAGATCGGCGAGAGTGGCAGGATCGGCAGGGCATCCCATTGAGGCAAGCATCTGCAGATGGCGGTCGCGGGCAGCTGCATATTTGCCGGTATTGTTCTCCAGATCACCCACACGCAGACCGTTGCGTGAGATCTTGTCGGTGTAGGTGGGGCCAATACCTTTGCCTGTGGTGCCTATCTTGCCTTCGCCTTTGGCCTTTTCGCCGGCGGCATCCAGCATGCGGTGTGTAGGCAGAATGAGATTGGCCTTGCGGGATATGCGGAGAATCTTTCTGAGGTCTACCCCACTCTTCTCAAGCTCTCGGGCCTCCTGGGCGAAGAGCACTGGGTCAAGCACCACACCTGAACCGATTATGTTGACCCCTCCGGGCTGAAACACACCCGAGGGGATGGAGCGGAGCACGTATTTATGGCCGCCGAATTCGAGAGTGTGGCCAGCGTTAGGGCCTCCCTGGAAGCGGGCTACCACGTCGTAGCGGGGAGTGAGCACGTCCACTACTTTACCTTTGCCTTCGTCTCCCCACTGGAGACCAAGAAGCACATCTACTTTCATTTCCTAATAATATTTGCATTGTGTCTGCCTCATGGATTCGGCAGCATGTTAAGAAGTCATTTTTCGGCCGACGTATGCCCTGCGCATTCTCCGCATAGGCCATAGACGTATGCCAACATGTAAGCCGGACGGAATATCCCGTCCTTGATCGAGTGGAGCATGCCCGACATGAGAGCCGGATCTCCCCCCTCGGTAATCGAGCCGCAGCGGGTGCATATGAAATGTATATGTCCCTCTCGTGCAGCTTCATATTGCGCTTCCCCGGCGGCGAAGTTATGCCGGCGGAGCACGCCGCAGTCCACCAGCAGGTCTACAGTATTGTAGGCCGTGGCGCGACTCACGTGGTAACCGTCTTTCTCCAAAGCGGCATGCAGCTCATCTATGCCGAAGTGTGCATCCATCTGCCATGCTTTCTTGAGAATGGCGAAACGTTCTGAAGTCTTGCGCAGCCGCTTCGACTCCAGAAACGTGTTAAACGTCTTCACGGCCTGTATGTAATACTCCTGATGAGTCATTCCTCGGAGACCTATGCCTTGGGAGAAAGGCACAGGCGATGATTCATGTGCAAAATTAATGCTTTCGCGGCAATTACCCAAATTTTCACAATCACTTTTTTGAAGTCTCCGCAAGGGTGTGTCCCTCCTTGAGAGCATCGTGAAGGCGGCTCAGCCCCTGTGGCAGTGCCATGTCGGCATCCGAGCTGGCCCTGCGGTGTGAGATAAGGCTGGTGATGTATACTGTGAATATGGGAAACATCATCATGCCGAGCGCGGCAAGCACTACGGCTATGACCTTGCCGGGAGGCGTGACGGGGTGTATGTCGCTCCCCACGGTAGTCATGTCCATGAGTGCCCACCATAAGGAGTCAGTGTAGCTGTTGACTCCTACATTCACCTTGTTTTCAAATAGGTAGAACATGAGGGAGCCGAAATATACTGTGGCCATGAGGGTGACAAGATATGTCACGAAGATGGATGCGGCCCGATTGTAGGTAAACGTTCCCACTACTATGGCCAAGGCATAGCCGCCTCGCACAAGGGGGATATACTGCACCAGGTAGGCCACTTGCGGAGTGAAGTTCACGTGATATAGATTGAAGAGATCGAGATATGGCACCGATACAAGAAGAAACAGCAGATTATTGCGCAGGAACCGCCATTTCTTTTCTGCGAGAGCGAGTTCGAGAAAGAATACCGCAATGAAGGCTATGCAGATGTAGAACTGTGTGTGCAGATAGCGCGGAGCATAGAAGTCTATTCCTCGGAATGTGTCGATGCTTATGCTCACCACCAGGTAGATGGAGAGCGAGAGCACTATGAGGTGCAGAAAGGTGTAGGCGCTACGATAGGCGCGTGTGCCGGGAGCGAGATGAAACAGCATGGGAGCAAGCATTTTATGTTAAAACGCCTGCTCCCTGCAATAAGTTTTTTTGACATCTGCGATCAACAGCCTGAGCCGAGCACTCCGCTCTGCAACGTAGGCGGGCTCTGCCCTGCCTCTTTTGCTGCCCGCCATTTATTTCATTACATCGGCAATTCCCAATCATATTATGAGATAGTAAACAATATTTAGCATACTTAATCTTACCCTTTTGACACAAAAGCTTATTCTATGATTTTTATCTTCCATAGGCCGGCATCGATTTAAGAGAGGGGGAATTTTGAATTGATATAATAATATGTGTGAATATCCGTTAATCAAATAGTTAACTTGATTTTTCTGCTTTCGTGGCGATTTAAATTCCGATAATGATTCTTTAACAACACATAACGTGTGAGGATAAAGAAGAAAATATGCAACCGTCATGGCAATATGTGCAATAGTCAAGGATCAAGGAATTACTACCTTTGCAGCATTAACGTTGATTGTCTGAACGCTCTCTATAATACTTCCATAGAATGTTAAAACAAACAAGAAGACTGCTGGCGGTAATCTTTTTCTCCATGATTACTCTCCTGTTTTTAGATTTTACAGGCACAATACACCGCTGGATGGGCTGGATGGTCAAGATTCAGTTCCTGCCTGCTCTGCTGGCATTGAATGTGGGTGTCATTTTGGCCCTTGTTATAATGACTCTCTTATTCGGACGCGTGTATTGCTCCATCATCTGCCCGTTAGGCGTGATGCAAGACGGTTTTGGATGGATCGGCAAGAAAGTCCAAAAGAATCGTTACTCCTATTCTGTGGCTAAAACCGTGGTAAGATATGCCGTGCTGGCTCTGATGGTTGTAGCTATCATCGGAGGGATCGGCTCGCTGGTTGCTTTACTGGCTCCTTACAGTGCCTACGGACGCATCGCGCAATCGCTGCTCGCTCCTCTGTGGCAATGGGGCAACAATATGCTTGCGTCCTGAGCTGAGGCTCATGACAGCTATGCGTTCTACTCGGTGGATATATGGCTGAAAAGCTATGTGACTCTCGCTGTAGCGCTGGTCACTATCGTCATTCTCGGCATTCTTGCCTATCGCAACGGCAGAACTTATTGCAACACCATATGCCATAGTTGCGGCCTTTGTGCACGGAATTGTAAAGCTGCATGCATCAACAGCAAAGAGCATGCCATTGATTACTCGCGTTGCGTCAGTTGCTTTGACTGCATCGGGGCTTGCCATAAAGGTGCGATATCTTATTCCCGTCGCCGCAATACCTCATCGACCGGGAGTGCCTCGACACATGATGAGTCGAGAAGACAATTCCTTACCGCTACTGCTGCAATTGCCTCTACTGTAGCGCTGCGCGCTCAGGAGAAGACGGTGGACGGTGGCCTGGCTGTCATAATGGATAAGAAGATTCCTGCAAGAAAGACCAAAATCGTGCCTCCCGGAGCACAGGGAATTGCCAACATGGCTTCTCATTGCACTGCCTGCCAGCTCTGCATATCGGCGTGCCCCAATGGAGTGCTCAGACCTTCGGCTGACCCTGACTCTCTGATGCAGCCAGAGTCATCTTATGAGCGCGGATATTGCCGCCCGGAATGCACCAGGTGTTCGAATGTGTGTCCTGCGGGAGCTATCAGGCCTGTCTCGCGTGCCGATAAATCATCGATCCAGATAGGCCATGCTGTGTGGATAAAGAAGAATTGCATCCCTGTGACGGATGGAGTGGAATGTGGCAACTGTGCCCGGCACTGCCCTGTAGGGGCCATTAAGATGGTAGAATCGGCTGCCGGCAAGGATAGTGCCCCAAGGATTCTTGTAGTAAACACTGAGAAGTGCATCGGTTGTGGTGCCTGCGAGAATCTTTGCCCTTCACGCCCGTTCAGTGCGATCTATGTGGAAGGGCATGAAAAGCATAGAGTAATATAATCCTAAAGCTATGAAAAAGATGAAGGATCATGACATAAGCCGCCGTGATTTCATGAAACGGCTTGGCGTTGGCGCCGGAGTGACAGGACTTGCTCTGGCAGGGTGCAAGAGTCCTGCCGGACAGCTCTCCGAGAAGAGTGCGGCCCTCACGGATATTACAACCGACAAGATGACTTATCGCCTCAATCCATCATCAGGTGACAAGGTGTCAATACTCGGCTATGGCTGCATGCGCTGGCCCACCATAGGTAATGATGAGGAGAAGCTTGATCAGGAGACCATCAATAGGCTGGTTGATACGGCTATCGCTCATGGTGTGAACTATTTTGACACATCGCCCGCATATTGCCGCGGTCATTCGGAGCATGCCACGGGAGTAGCTTTGGCGCGGCATCCGCGCAAGGATTATTTCATTGCGACTAAAATGTCGAATTTCGCGCCTCAGACCTGGTCACATAATGCTTCGGTAGCCATATATCGCAATTCGCTCAAGGAGCTTCAGACCGACTATATCGATTACATGCTGCTTCACGCCATAGGCACGGGCAATGGTATGGAGGAATTCAGGGCCCGGTTTATCGATAACGGGATTCTTGATTTTCTTCTGGCGGAACGCAAGGCCGGAAGAATAAGAAATCTTGGATTCTCTTACTATGGAGACATAGCGGTATTTGACTGGGCTCTTGCCAATCATGACAAATACCAATGGGATTTCGTGCAGATCCAGCTTAATTATCTCGACTGGAAACATGCCAGGGAGTTAAACCCTCGTAATATGGATGGTGAGTACCTGTATGGCGAGTTGGAAAAGCGCGGCATTCCTGCCATAATCATGGAGCCGTTGCTTGGCGGCCGACTCTCGAATGTACCTGATCACATTGCTGTCAGGCTCAAGCAACGGGAGCCGGAACACAGTGTAGCATCATGGGCTTTCCGATATGCCGGCACTCACCCGGGGGTATTAACCGTGTTGAGCGGAATGACATATATGGAGCACCTTGAAGATAATCTGCGCACATACTGCCCTCTTGATCCGCTGTCTGATGAGGAAATGCAATTCCTATATGACACGGCTGACCTTATGGTGCAGTATCCCACCGTGGCCTGCAACGACTGCAAGTATTGCATGCCTTGCCCTTATGGAATAGATATCCCGGCAATATTGCTTCACTATAACAAGTGCGTCAATCAGGGAAATGTGGCCGAAAGCAGTCAGTCTCAAAACTATGCAGAGGCCCGCAGGGCATTCCTTATAGGCTATGACAGGTCGGTGCCTAAACTCCGACAGGCAAGCCACTGCATAGGCTGTAAGCAGTGTGTCCCGCATTGTCCGCAGTCGATAGACATACCAACAGAACTTCATCGTATTGATCAATACGTGGAAGCACTCAAGCAAGGCGTTTTATAATGAATAAGACTATTGAAGAATTAGCAGCTATATTGCACTTGGAGCAATGCTCCTGTGTGATCGCCAATAATGGGAGTATCTCGCTGTGTCATGAACGCGGAGTAAAGGACTTGCTGCGGCTGCTTAAGTGGAACCCTTCTATGCTTTCAGGCGCAATGATTGCCGATAAGGTGATAGGCAAAGGGGCTGCCGCACTGATGATTCTGGGCTGCGTGAAGGAGGCGTATGCCGATGTGATAAGCGTTCCGGCCCTGGAGATGTTCAAAACGGCCTCCGTGCATGTCACTTTCGCTAAGTGCGTCCCTAATATAATTAATCGTGCAGGCACAGGCATATGTCCGGTAGAGGCTCTGTGCAGCGATTGCCAGTCGGCTGCAGATTGTCTGCCACTGATCGAAAATTTCATAAAATCCATAAATATTCCACAATCCAATGCAAGCGACCCTCAAGCTACATGCTCTGCCATTCGATAGTGCAAAGACATATCTGGCAGCCGCTATCTTTATCATGGGCAATATAGTGATGCCCCAACTGTTTCACCTTGTGCCGCATGGAGGCATGACATGGCTTCCCATATATTTCTTCACTCTCATAGGCGCATATAAATATGGATGGCGGGTAGGACTGCTCACAGCCATGGCTTCGCCGGCAGTAAATTCGCTGCTTTTCGGCATGCCCGGCATGGATGGACTTCCTGCGATCATGCTTAAATCCGTATTACTGGCTGTCATGGCGGGATATGCGGCCCGCCGCTTCAACAAGGCGTCACTATGTGTCTTGACTGCAGTAGTGGCCGGATATCAGATTCTCGGCACACTTGGAGAATGGGCTATGAAAGGCGATTTATATCTTGCCTGTCAAGATTTCAGAATAGGTATCCCGGGTATGCTGCTTCAGATTGCAGGAGGCTGGGCTGTTATTAACTATATTATAAGGAAATAAGATTATGTTACTGTTCATAGGAGGACTCGGTGCATCTGAGATTCTATTGATAGCACTGGTGGTGCTGCTTCTCTTTGGAGGTAAAAAGATTCCGGAACTTATGAAGGGGCTCGGCAAAGGAGTGCGCGCTTTCAAGGACGGGATGAAAGAGGAAGACAAGGATGAGGATAAGTAGATGTAAAGATTGCCTTAATGATGCCGCATACTGATGACGGGAAAATAAGCTTTTGGGAACATCTCGACATACTTCGGGCTGCAATAATAAGAACAATTGCAGTCTGGAGTATTTTCAGCATAGTTGCTTTCATATTTAAAGAGCAACTGTTTGACTTTGTGCTCGCCCCCAAGAATCATGATTTCATTACCTACAGGCTGCTTGGTCTTCTATGCAAGCATTTAGAGATGGATCCCCCCGCCGCTTTCAATGTGCAGCTTATTAACACTGGGCTCGCACAGCAATTTATCATACACCTGAAAACGGCCCTATGTGCCGGAGTCGTATTGGCTGCTCCATTTGCCCTGTATCAGATATTCGGCTTCATCTCGCCAGGCCTTTACAGCAACGAAAGACGATATGCCTCATGCCTGGTGATAAGCGGATATATAATGTTCATCTTGGGCGCAGCTCTGAGCTATCTGATTATATTCCCTCTTACATTTCAGTTTTTGGGAACATATCAAGTGGCCGACGACGTGTTAAATATGATTTCAATTGAGTCATATATGAGCACTCTTATCATGATGAGTCTATGCATGGGAGTAATATGCGAATTACCTGTCATATCCTGGATATGCGCTCGCATGGGAGTACTTAGTTCCGCTTTTATGGCTCGATACCGCAGGCATGCCATTGTAATCATTCTTATTGTAGCGGCCATAATCACACCCACATCCGATATATTTACACTCATGCTGGTATCGGTGCCGATATGGATTCTTTACGAAGTAAGTGTCTTGATCGTAAAACATTCCAATAAAAGGCAATCCCTTGCATAAAGGATAGAAATGATTTTGCGGACGCAGAGAGAACACAGACATTCTTTTAGGAATAATGGAGACCGCATAATCTTTCAATACTACCGTGCATAAGACAACAATAGAATATGATCCCTTCTCAGGTTTGATTTCCGTGCCATGGCAATATGAGGCGGATGATGAAATGGGGGCAATTAACCGAAGCCAATACAGGTCGCCATGTAGCGGTGGAAATCAATGAGACATTTATGTTTGCACCTAAGATAAATGCGCAGATTAACGATGGAAGTGGCAGCATAACAGGTCTACTTCCTGAAGAAATCAACCTACTTTTCAACGGCGTTGCCAGAGCACAACGAAAGCAAGAAGCGGATTATATTGAAGTCATAGAAATCAAATAACAATATACGGACTCTGACAACTAAGCTTTGATAATGACTATGACTGGCTTAACAGTAAGTCCTCACCTTACAATATCGGCAATACAACACTTCTGGCATCAGTAATCGACAAGGCCTAAATAGCCAAAAGTACATACACAACATAACAACAAAGAGACCATCTTTTAAGAAGTATAATCCGGCGCTAATCAAGCATCAAGCACCAATAGCAAACCTTAATCGAACAAATCTCCAATACTCCATTCACCGATTGACTCTACAAGACCTAAAAAAATCAATAAATTTTGGCCAATTCAAAAAAAAGTATTAATTTTGCACCGTCAAAGAGATGATAATCTCAATGTGACATTACAATGATTCGCTAGCTCAGTTGGTAGAGCACAACACTTTTAATGTTGGGGTCCTGGGTTCGAGCCCCAGGCGGA
>CAJTTA010000026.1 GCA_910579305.1 uncultured Muribaculaceae bacterium | reverse complement strand
CAAAGAAAAAAGTCAATTCTTCCAAGTACTCATATTTCAGAGCAGACCTGGAATCCCTGTCTGAATTCGGATATGCGGAAACTCAAAAGGAGATTGTCGAATTCTTACTGCAGGAGTATCGCTTCCGCCCTTCACTCGCAAAAGAATTACGGTCTATAAAACTGAATACAAACAATGGGTAAGAAGTCGATACGTTTTTTCAATGATCGCGAGGTGAGGGCGGTCTGGGATGACGAGAACAACTGCTGGTGGTTTTCGGCGACGGATGTGGTGCGCGCTATCAATGATGAGCCGGACTATACGAAGGCCGGCAACTATTGGCGGTGGCTTAAACGTAAATTGAAACAAGAGGGCGTTCAACTCGTGAGTCCCACTCACGGGTTCAAATTCGAGGCCCCGGATGGCAAACAGCGTATTGCCGATGTACTGAATAGTGATGGGGTAATTCTTCTTGCCAAGCATTATCCCAATAACCGGGCGAGTAAGTTTCTTGACTGGTTCACATACAGCGACAATACCATTGACGGGCAGAGCCGCAAGAAGGCTTATACCTTGTTTGAAAGTGGCTTGCTCAATTCCCTTGAGCCAGGCAGCATAAAATGTCTGCAACAGATTCACGCCTATCTCTTTGGTGGACTGTATGACTTTGCCGGACAAATACGGAGCAAAAATATATCGAAAGGTGGATTCACGTTTGCCAACTGTCTACACTTCCCGACCATCATTCCGACGATTGAGCGTATGCCGGAAACCACTCTCGATGAAATCGCCGACAAGTATGTGGAGATGAACGTGGTTCATCCGTTTATGGAAGGCAATGGGCGCAGCACACGCATCTGGCTTGACTTGATGCTCCGTTGGTCGCTGAAACGCTGTGTGGACTGGAGCCGGATTGACAAGAACGAATATCTGACAGCGATGCGCGAGAGCGTCGTCGATTCCTCCCACATCAAAACCTTGCTCAAAGGGGCCTTGACCGACAAAATCAACGACCGCGAAATGTTCATGAAAGGCATCGATTACTCCTACTATTACGAAGAAGAATGAGCCAATCTCCAGGCTGCGTGCAGACCTTTTGCACGTAATATGCACGTAAAAATAAAAGAAAGCGACTTAACTTAGTGCTTATCACTTTGTTAAGTCGCTTTTGTGGTGCCCAGAACAGGACTCGAACCTGCACGTCTCTCAACACTCGCACCTGAAACGAGCGCGTCTACCATTCCGCCACCTGGGCTTGAGCTGAAAAGCTGTGGATGCTTATGCTATCCTGAGTTTTTCGACTGCAAAGTTAATGCTTTTTATTGTGTTCTCCAAATTTTGCGCGTTTTTTTATTTTTTTGTCGAATCAGGTGTGTAACCCAATTGACAAGTCTGATCTCAATTTCTTGCTCTCGACTGTTGGGTCGCCCGGTAAGTTTTCCGTTCTCCACCGGCAGGTTCTGTCGCTTCAATCGGGGTAGGTGTTGTGTGTGCATTCATTCGATGGTGGCACGATCCCTTTCGAGTGGGGAAGACGGCGTATTCGGAGGGCATGGCTCGATGCCGGTTTCGCTTTCGGTCATTTCTCTGTGGCCTCGTAGCCCTGTCGCATTACGTCGGCATTCACGATCTCTTCGCCGGTTTTGTGGAGCAGTGCGGCTTTAGAGTGTTCGGAAAGGCCGTCGTTGGCTTTTGCTTTCATGTCGCAGGTGGACAGGGCGTCGAGCTGTGCCTTTGTTATTTTGCCGTCACGATAGTCTTTGCATACGGGGTTCTCATACATGCTGTATTTCAATCCGAGCAGTGATTTCAATTTATGGCGGAGCACCCACATTGCCGGCGTTTTTATGTACTTGTGCATTGCCGGCGATACGCTGCCTATCATCCAGCAGTTGCGGTCGCAATGCCTCACTTTTTTTCGCACCTTTTCTGCTTCGGGACTATTCCATAGTTCCTCCCAGGTCTGTCGGTTGAGGTTGCCCATCACTTCTTTGTCTTTTGTGCCGTTGCAAGGCATCACATCGCCGTATGGGTCTATGAAGAATGTGTCGAAGCTCATGTCGCATGGGAGGAGGCGCTTCTGCCCGTAAATGTAGTTGATCAGGCCGTGATTGAAATATGCGCGAAACCATTTCTTGGGGCTGTTGCTCTTAAGGAGTCGGTTGATGAGGGACTCAAAGTTGGTTGCCACCATAGGTCGGTCATGAATTATGTTTTTGGCCTCTACGAAGTAGAATGAATTGTGCAGGGAGGCTGTGGCGAATTCCATGCCCATTTTGTCGGATAGTTCATAGAGCGGCACGAGGTCGGCGGCGTTTCTGTCCTGCACTGTCATGCCGAAGCCTACGTCTTTCATTCCCATCTCGCGGAGCTTCTTTAGCGTGGTGTATCCTCTGTTGTATCCATTATTCAGGCCGCGTATCTCATTGTTGGTCTGTTCAAGGCCTTCGATAGAGATGCGTATTCCTATCTGAGGGAATTCGCGGCAGAGCTCTATGATGCGGTCGGTGAAAAAGCCATTGGTGGAGATGACTATGCGGTCGCTCTTTTTATAAAGTTCTCTTACGATTTCTTTCAGGTCTGTGCGTATGAATGGCTCTCCGCCCGTGATATTGGTGAAATACATGGGGGGGAGCTTCTTTATTGTCTCTATGGATATTTCCTCTTCGGGCTTTGAGGGCGCTTTGAAGCGGCTGCACATGGAGCACCGGGCATTGCACCGGTATGTGACAATAACTGTGCCGTTAAGTTTTTTATCTGGCATTTAATTTCTATATGAAAGCGAAAATTATAACGCGGCAAGAGCATAAAAGGTTTTGCTCTGAGAGCAAACTTGTGAGGGGTAGAGATCTTTATGGCGTCGGATGCCTGTATTGATCTCTCACTTGCTGCTTATCGGCACAAAATTAGCCAATTTCATCGACATTTCCTAACCCGGTGCTAAAATAAACGTGCTAAAATGGCTGAAATTATATTAACGTTTATATGTCTGCGCATGCTTTCGGGAGGGCAATAATCTGTCTGTGTCTGGCGTTACTACGATAGAATCATATTATTCTTCAGTTATAAGGCATGAAAGTATTGTTGGTAAACAAATTCTTTTTTCTGCGTGGTGGGCCGGAAGTCGTAATGTTCGGGCTTATGGAGGCATTGCGCGATGCGGGCATAGAGGTAAGAGTGTTCGCGATGAGTCATCCCGACAATATTATTGTTGAAACAGGAGATAATGATTTCTTTCCTTCACGAGTGGATTTTACAGGATCGTTTGCCGATAAAGCCAAGGCGTTGAGGCGCGTATTCGGTCATGGAGATGTGGTGTCTTGCTTCAAGCGTATGCTTGCCGACTATAAGCCGGATGTGGTGCACCTTCATAACATTCACTCTCAGCTCTCTCCCGTGATAGGCGAGTTGGCGCACAAAGCCGGAATCCGTGTCGTGTGGACGCTTCATGACCTGAAGTTGCTTTGTCCGGCATATGTCGCACGTCGGCCTGATGGCCGTGTGTGTGATGAGTGTATTGCGGGTAAGATTCATGTGCTTCGGCATCGTTGCATGAAGGGCAGTTTCCTGCAGTCATTGATCGCAAATATGGAAGCTCGCAAATGGAGCCGGAGCCGCCTGGCCTGCAATACCGATGCCTTCATTGCGCCTTCGGCCTTCATGGGAGAAATGATGCGCCGTGGGGGATTTCCCGAAGATAAATTGCATGTGCTCACTAATTTTGTCGATCCGTCAAAGCTTCAGGAGCTCAATCGCCTTGCGAATCATACGCCCGCAGTGGGTGATTTCTTCCTCTATGCCGGTCGTCTGTCTTCCGAAAAAGGAGTAGTCACTCTCATACGTGCAGCCAAGGCAAGCGGCGTGAAGCTAAAGATAGCCGGCGACGGGCCGGCTTGTCGGGAGCTGAAGGCGTTGGCGGCTAATAGCCCGAATATCGAGTTTCTTGGCATGCTTACGCCCGAGCGGCTTGTGCCGCTTCAGCTTGAGGCTAGAGCAAGTGTGTTGCCTTCAGAGTGCTATGAAAACAATCCTCTTTCCTTAATAGAGAGTCTGTGCGCGGGCACTCCTGTGGTAGGAGCTAACATCGGAGGAATCCCGGAGCTGATCACACCCGGAGTGAACGGGCAGATCTTCGAGTCGGGCAATGTCGAAGCACTGGCAGGCATACTAAGATGCTTCAGAGACTCCGAATATGACAGGGCTTCGATCTCCCGCGAGGCTATGCATCGTTATTCCCGGGGCGTTCATATGCAGCAGCTCCTCAAAATATATAAGCCATGAAAATAGTAGTGACCGGCACGCGTGGCATACCCGGCATACTCGGGGGTGTCGAGACTCATTGTGAGGAACTTTTTCCGCGCATAGCGGCAATGGGGCACGACATAACTGTCATACGCCGCAGCTGCTATGTCACTCCCGGCAATCGTATAAGTGAATATAAAGGTGTGCATCTCAAGGATATTTTCGCGCCTCGCAAGAAAAGCCTTGAGGCCATTGTCCACACATTTCTTGCCGTTGTGGCCGCACGCCGCATGAATCCCGACATCCTTCACATACATGCCATAGGTCCCTCGATAATGGCACCGCTTGCCCGTCTGCTCGGCATGAAAGTGGTGGTGACGCATCATGGCCCCGACTATGACCGCGGCAAGTGGGGACGGCTGGCCAAGACTGTCCTGAAGGCCGGAGAGCGCATGGGAGTGCGGTATTCGCATAAGATTATAGTGATCTCCAAGGTGATAGCCTCTCTTATTGCCGAAAAGTATCATCGCTTGGACTCGGTCTTGATCTACAACGGCGTGCCCACGCCGATCCCAGTCCAGTCCTCAGACTTTATTCAGAGCCTCGGACTCACCTCCGACCGCTATGTGGTGGCTGTGGGCAGATTCGTGCCAGAAAAGAATTTTCATCAGCTCATCAGCGCATTTTCAGCCAGCGGCCTTGAGAGGCAAGGATTCAGGCTTGCCATTGCCGGGGATGCCGATCATCCTGATCATTACTCTGAGAGCCTTAAGGCTCAAGCCAGGGAACACCATGTAATACTCACCGGCTTCATCAAGGGAGAGCCACTCGCCCAGCTGCTGTCTCATGCCGCGCTATTTGTGCTTCCCTCCTCCCATGAGGGCCTTCCCATCTCCCTCCTTGAAGCCATGGGCCACAAGCAGGATGTTCTGGTGAGTGACATTCCGGCCAACAGGCTTCCTCAACTCATGCAGGATGACTTCTTCTCGGTAGGCAATGAAAAGGCTCTCGCCGATGCGCTCAGGCGTAAACTTGCAGCCACTCGCAAGGGGCGGGAGTATGACCTCTCTCCATATAATTGGGATACCATAGCGCATCAGACCATAGAGCTGTATTCATCCCTCCTTTACGGCTAACCATTCCTGCCTCTTCCTACACGCAGCCTGCACTTTCATGCAGGGTTTATTGATATTGGTTAGGAGTTGTCGGTAAAAATTGTTAAATTTGCAGATTCTCGGGGGACTCATCACTCTCTCAGGATTTATAATACAACATTACAGCATGCAAGCCATCATCTTAGCTGCCGGCATGGGACGCCGTCTCGGCGAGTTTACAGCCGAAAACACCAAATGTATGCTTGCGGTCAACGGGCAGCGCCTCATTGACCGCATGCTTCATCAGCTTTCTTCTCTTGAGCTTGAGAGGATAGTAATAGTCACAGGCTATGCCGGCGACAACCTGCGCCGATACATCCAGAGCAACTGGGCGCATCTCAATATAGTGTATGTGGATAATCCGGTATATGACCGCACCAACAATATCTATTCACTGTGGCTTGCACGCGAGTATATGGTCGCCATGGATACACTGTTGCTGGAAAGTGACCTTATTTTCGACACGGCGATTCTGCGCCTTGCTCTCGACAGCCCGGAGCGTAACGTGGCGCTTGTGAGCAAATATGAGTCCTGGAACGATGGAACGATGGTAATGATCGACTCTGATTGCAATATTGTTAACTTCATTACCAAGAAGGCGTTTGACTATTCGGATGTGGATGATTACTACAAGACGGTGAACATTTATAAATTCTCATCTGATTTCGCTCGCAATCGCTACCTCCCGTTTCTTGACGCCTATATAAAGATGCTCGGAGAAAACGAATACTATGAGCAGGTGCTGCGGGTGCTTACCCTTATAGACTCCTCCGGCATGAAAGCGCTTCCGGTCAATGGCCTGCGCTGGTATGAGATTGATGATGTGCAGGATCTGCGCATCGCCGAGGCCATGTTTGCATCTCCCGAAGAGAGGCTTCAGATGATGCAGCGGGCTTATGGAGGATATTGGCGTTACCCGCGTCTGCTGGATTTCTGCTATCTGGTGAATCCTTATTTCCCGCGGCGTCATATGGTGGAAGAGATGAAGGCAAGTTTCGATACGCTGCTTCGCCAGTACCCTTCGGGGATGGGTGTGAACTCACTGCTTGCCGGCAAATATTTCGGGATAAGGCAGGAGTATGTGATACCGGGCAACGGAGCTGCCGAGCTTATCAAGGCTCTTATGGAGCGAAGCGAAGGCAGGGTAGGGGTCACATACCCCACGTTTGAGGAATATCCCAATCGGCTTCCGGGTGATCGAGTAGTGGCATATCATCCTGAGAACATTGATTTTGCATATGATGTCGATGACCTTATGACCTTCTTTGCCGACAAGAAAGTCTCCTCTCTGCTTGTGGTGAATCCCGATAATCCGAGCGGCAATTTTATTCCCAAGGCGCAATTGCTCCGTCTCTGTGGCTGGTGCAGGGCGCGAGGGGTGAGGCTCATAGTCGATGAATCATTCGTGGACTTTGCTCAAGACGGATTCAATGAGACGTTGCTTGTCAATGAGCTGCTCCATGAGTGGCGGGATACTCTGGTAGTGATGAAATCGATCTCAAAGAGCTACGGCGTGCCCGGGCTGCGCCTTGGCATCCTTGCTTCCGGCGACACTGCCATGATAGCTTCTTTGAAGAAAGAAGTGGCTATATGGAATATCAATTCATTTGCCGAATACTATATGCAGATTTTTGGCAAGTATCAGGGGAATTATGTCGATGCCTGCGAGAAGTTCCGTGGCGAGAGGGAAATATTTGCTTCGGAATTGCGGGCGATAAAAGGAATCAGGGTTATACCGTCGCAGGCTAATTACTTCCTGTGTGAGATTACGTCAGGCATTACATCGCATGACCTCGCGCTGAGGCTGCTGAGTGAATACGACATTCTTATCAAGGACTGTTCTTCCAAGCATGGATTCCCTGAGGGGAGCCAGTATGTGCGCCTGGCAGTGAGAGACCGTGCCGACAATGCACGAATGACGGCTGCGCTGCGTGACATCTTATCAACCGATTGATTTTGGCAGACTCATTATCGCATAAAGCCGCGCGAGGCACTATATGGGCCATGGCCGACAGGATGGGCTCCATGCTCCTCCAGTTTGTAATCAATCTCATTCTTGCCCGCCTTCTCACTCCCGGCGATTTCGGTGCCGTGGGGATGCTCGCTATTTTCATAGCAGTGAGCAATGTGCTGATCGACGGAGGTTTTGCTTCGGCTCTGATTCAGAAGAAGAATACCACGCAACAGGAGTGGAGCACAATATTCTATTGGAATCTCGGTATTTCGGTTCTGTTTTATGCACTCCTGTTCTTTGCCGCGCCCCATGTGGCAGCTTATTTCCGTATGCCTGTGCTGAGCGGAGTGTTACGAGGCATAGGTCTTACGCTTATTCTGGGTGCTATGTCGGCCATTCCGCTCAATAGATTGCGCAAGCAATTTGAATTCAAGACAATAGCCATAGGCAATCTCTCCGCCTACATCATAGCCGGCAGTGTCGCCACAGCAATGGCCTTTACCGGATTCGGAGTATGGAGCCTTGTGGTCATGCAGGTTCTTCAGATGCTTGTCACACTTCTTGTGTTTACCCTGCTCACCCGCTGGCATCCATCGCTTTGCTTCTCCACTGAGACATTGCGCTCATTATTTGGCTACGGCGGCTATCTCCTTGGCGCCAATATCCTCCAGGAGATAGCCAAGAATCTGCAGGGAATCATCATAGGGCGCCGCTTCTCAGCCTCGGCCATGGGCTATTATACACAGGCCTATAAGCTTGACCGCATCACATCCTATTCTCTTCCTCAGGTCATAGTGCAGGTCATGTTTCCGCTCTACTCCTCCATGCAGGATGATTTGCCCGCATTGCGCTCCATGCTTTTGCGCAACGTGAGGATCATAGCGTTCCTTGTGTTTCCTGTCATGGGAATGCTGATACTTGTGGCTCCCTCACTTATAGACTTTCTGTATGGAGAGAAATGGCTTCCGGCAGTTCCCTATTTCAGGATCTTATGTGTGGCCGGGATGTTTGCATGCCTGCAGAATATAAATTATTACGCTGTGGCGGCACGAGGCAAGAGTCGAGCCTTATTTCTTTGGAGCATATATAAATGGAGCTGTCTTCTTGTCGCTCTGCTTGCGGGCGCGCAGCTCGGAGGCATGTATGGCATCATGTGGGCCATGGTGGCAAGCGAAGCGAATATATATCTGGTAAATGCAGCATTGGCCTCACACTATACAGGACTGGAGGTGTTCCGGCAGATATTGGCATTATTGCAGGTGCTGCTTGTAGTGGCGCTCTCTTTTGGCGCCGGATGGCTCACGCTCTCATTTGGCGGAGCTGTGTCGGGAGCACTGGTCTTTGTTGCAGCATTTCTTGTGCTGTCACGGCTCATGCGGCTTTCCGCTCTATCCGACAGCCTTGTGTTTGTGAGAAAGCTGTTGAAAAAATAAACCGTTAAGTATATCCTTGAATGACGCTTGATAAAGATACCAATGATGCCCTGCGGGCTAAATTCAACCCCGAAGGTTCGCAATTACGCCAGGTGCAGATGCGCCTGCTGGAGATGCTGCAGAGATTTGATGAATATTGCAGGAGACATGGCGTCAAATATTGGCTTTCCTCCGGCACCTGCCTCGGAGCGATGCGACACGGAGGGTTTATTCCCTGGGATGATGATGTGGATGTAGAGATGGAATATGGCGACTACAAGCGCCTGCTCAAGCTCCTTCGCTCGCATCCTATCGAGGGATACATCCTTCAGGATAAGCATTCCGATGAAGAGTACGTGCTTAACTTTGCCAAGCTCAGAGACCTGCATTCGAATATAGAGGAATATGCCGGTCAGGACGCGCATTGGCAGTTTCGCGGATGTTATATAGATATCTTCCCATTGCTGCCAAGCTCATCATTATGGCTCCACAAGCGTGGATTGAATATACATAACAGGCTGGTGCACCGGCATATGCGTATTGAGGATGAGCGCATGCGCCGATTTAAGATAGCAGCAGGAAGAAGGGTGTTTGACTGCCTGGCTTTCCCCATATTAAGGCTTCTCGGAAGCATAGGTGCAGGTAGATGCCGGAGGCATATTCCCGGCGGAGCATATCACTTCCGGCGAGATGCAGACGATTTCAGGGAATTGCGTTATGTAGACTTCGAAGGAGTATCCCTCCCGGTGCCCGGCGACGCCGACGCTTATCTCACCCGCATCTATGGCGACTGGCGTGATATACCTGATCCCGATAAGATAGAAGTGCATATCAGGCGCGTAACGCTTGATTGAAGCCAGGCGCACTGACGCACAACAGCGACAAACCTCCCGGTCTGCCGCTGTTGTGCGTCAGTGACTCCTGAGAGTCACTGACAGTAACTAACTAATTAACCTAATATCAACATTTATCTATTTACCAAAAATCTATCTTTCTTCTTGTAGCTGTTAAGCAAGAGGCTCTTGCTTGACCTCTTACGCTATTATAACGTAGAGGGAGGGGCGTATGTTTTATTCCGAGGATTAAAAAAATATTAAAGAAAACAAAGGAAAATAAAACCAATAGGAGAAATTCCCGGTTCCGGGCCAATGGAATCATTGCCGGTTTCCTAAATTTTTATTACCTTTGCGTGAAGTTTTCCGCGCATTCGTGTAATAGTGCGTGATACAGCTTCAATGAATGCGAAACTAAGGGTGGGCCGCACAGTTTCTGAGAATAAGGCACACTCGGCTTGGTAGTCATTCGGTCTTAGATTAAAACATACTCTAATAATTCCCCATGGAAGAAGATAAGAAATATATTGCCGACAATATTCAGGTGCTTGAGGGCCTGGAGGCGGTGCGCAAGCGCCCTGCCATGTATATTGGCGACATATCAGGCCGGGGCCTGCACCATCTGGTATACGAGGTGGTGGATAACAGTATAGATGAGGCTCTTGCCGGATTTGCCACTCACATCGAGGTGACAATCAATAAGGATAACTCCATAAAGGTGGTGGATAATGGCCGAGGCATACCCGTGGACATGCACGAGAAGATGCACAAGCCCGCTCTGGAAGTCGTGCTCACTGTGCTGCATGCCGGCGGTAAGTTTGACAAAGGCTCCTACAAAGTCTCCGGCGGTCTGCACGGCGTGGGCGTGAGCTGTGTCAATGCACTTTCCGACTATCTGCGCGCCGAAGTGTGCCGCGACGGCAAAATCTACATGCAGGAGTATTCCTACGGCAAGCCCACTTCGGAACTCACCGTGATAGGCGAGAGCGACACCACGGGCACAACAATTATTTTCCACCCCGATGCCGGGATATTCACCGAGACCGTCTATGATTATGAGACCCTCGCCCACCGTCTGCGCGATCTGGCATATCTCAATGCCGGCATAACACTGTCTCTCACCGACCTCCGGGAGGAAGATGAGAAGGGAAATCCCAGGAGCGAGACATTCCATTCCAAGGATGGCCTCATGGAGTTCGTGAGATACATAGATGTGAATAAGGAGCATCTCATAGAAGATGTGGTGCACATCAATACAGAGAAGAACGGCGTGCCGGTGGAGGTTGCCTTCACTTACAATACATCGTTTAACGAAAACATCTATTCCTACGTAAACAATATCAACACCATAGAAGGCGGCACGCATCTCACCGGTTTCCGCATAGGGCTCACCCGCACCCTTAAGAAATATGCCGAGGAGAGCAAGCTGCTTGAGAAGGCCAAGGTCGAGATCGATGCTTCCGACTTCCGCGAAGGCCTCACGGCCGTTATATCCGTGAAAGTAATGGAGCCGCAGTTTGAGGGACAGACCAAGACAAAACTCGGCAACTCCGAAGTGAGCGGCGTGGTGCAGCAGGCTGTGGGTGAGGCTCTTAGGGACTATCTTGAGGAGCATCCCAAGCAGGCACGCGCCATAATCGACAAGGTGATCCTTGCCGCCCAGGCCCGTCATGCCGCCTACAATGCCCGCATGAAGGTGCAGCGCAAGAGTCCGCTCGGAGGCGCCGGGCTGCCAGGCAAGCTGGCCGACTGCAAGAGCCGTGATGCCGCCGAGTGTGAATTGTTTCTCGTGGAGGGTGACTCCGCAGGAGGCTCTGCCAAGCAGGGACGCAATCCTTTCTTCCAGGCAGTGTTGCCGCTGCGAGGCAAGATCCTTAACGTGGAGAAAGCCATGGATCACAAGGTCTTTGAGAGCGAGGAGATAGTCAATATGTTCAAGGCGCTCGGCGTGACCATAGGCACGGAAGAGGACTCCAAAGAGCCTAATCTTTCCAAGCTCCGTTATCATAAGGTGATAATCATGACCGATGCCGATGTGGACGGCGCCCATATCGCTACTCTGCTCATGACATTCTTCTTCCGCCGCATACGCCCCATTATCGACAACGGCTATCTCTACATTGCCACTCCGCCATTATACCGCTGTCGTCTCAAGGGCAATAAGAAAGTGCAGGAATATGCCTGGGATGACCGTCAGGTGCAGCGCTTCGTAGATGAAAAGTGTGGAGGAAACCGCGGTCGCCTTGAGCTGCAGCGCTATAAGGGTCTCGGCGAGATGGATCGCAGCCAGCTTTGGGAGACTACAATGGATCCCGACAATCGCATACTCAAGCAGGTGACTCTCACCGATGCCGCCGAGGCCGACCGTGTGTTCGCCATGCTCATGGGTGAAGACGTGGCACCCCGCCGTGACTTCATCGAGGCTCACGCCACTTATGCCAATATCGATGCCTGATGCCGGCTCATCCGGCCCTGAGCTTATGAATGAATTATGGAACTCGCGCACTGTGGCGCTGCTCGGCCCTGAAGGAGAGAGCCGGCTGTCGCAGGCGCGTGTTCTCGTAGTAGGAGTAGGAGGCGTGGGCGGATATGTAGCCGAGATGCTGGTGCGGTCGGGAGTGGGAAGCATAACCCTGCTTGATTCGGATGCCGTGGCACCCTCCAATATCAACCGCCAGCTCGTGGCCACGCATTCCGCCATAGGAGAGAGTAAGGTGCATCTGTTCGCGCAGCGATTCAGAGAAATCAATCCGGCCTGCGAGGTGACGCCGTTGCAGGAATTCCTTACTCCCGACACGGTGGCGCCCTTGCTTTCACGGGGCTTTGACTTTGTGGCAGACTGCATAGACACCGTGGCGCCCAAGGTGGCTCTGCTCAGAGGGTGCCTTGAGGCGCATGTGAAAGTGATCTCTTCAATGGGCGCGGGAGGTCGCCTCGATCCCACTCAGGTGCGCTATGCCCGCCTGAGGGAAACGCGCGAAGATGGTCTTGCGCGGGCTGTGAGGGGAGCCTTCAAGAAGCAAGGCAGTGTGCCCGATATCAAAGTCGTGTACAGCACCGAGGCTCCACGCCGCGCCGCCCTGCTTGAAATGCAGATGCAGAACAAGCGATCATCCTTCGGCACTCTCGCCACCATCCCCGCAATATTCGGCATATACATGGCCAATCATATAATCCGATCACTCTCACAGCAATGAAGCAGCTCACCCTCACCGGCATACGAAAATCCTTCGGCACTCTCGAAGTACTCAAAGGCATCACACTCACCATCGACCCCGGGGAGATCACAGCCATAGTCGGGTCAAGCGGCGCAGGAAAGACCACCCTGCTCCAGGTCATGGGCACACTCATGCGGCCTGATTCAGGCAGCGTCATGTATGACGGAGTGGACATCACCGATTTCCGAGACAGACAGCTCTCTGATTTCCGGTGTCGCCACGTGGGATTTGTCTTCCAGTTTCATCAGCTCTTGCCGGAATTCACTGCCCGCGAGAATGTAATGCTTCCTGCTCTTATAGCAGGAGCGAAACGAAAGGAAGCGGAGCGCCGTGCCGACGAGTTGCTTGCAGCGCTCGACATCTCTCGGCGTGCCGCCCATAAACCCTCTGCACTCTCGGGCGGAGAGCGGCAGAGAGTGGCAGTAGCCCGAGCCCTCGTGAATGATCCGGACATAGTGCTTGCCGATGAGCCTACGGGAAGCCTCGACACCCGCAACCGCGATGAAATCATGTCACTGTTCACGGGACTGCGCGACCGTCTCGGGCGCGGATTTGTGATAGTGACCCACGACCTTGCCTTCGCTGCTACGGCCACACGTCTCATACGCCTTTCCGACGGGGTCGTGTGCGAGGAATCATAATCGCTCCGCAGCAATGAATTGGGGGAAAAATGAAGATGTGAGCAAGTTTTTTACAAAAAATTTTGCTATGTAAAAAAATGTGCGTAACTTTGCAACCGCAAAAAAGCGCATGATGGCCCATTCGTCTATCGGTTAGGACGCAAGATTTTCATTCTTGAAAGAGCAGTTCGACTCTGCTATGGGCTACTAATTAAAACAAGAAAAAGAAAAAATCCAAGATTGAAATATGGCAAACCATAAGTCATCTATAAAGAGAATCCGCCAGAGCGCAAAGCGTCGCCTGGAGAATCGCTATTGGGCTAAGACCAGCCGCACTGCAGTACGTCGCATCCGCAAAATGACTGACAAGGCTGAAGCTGCTGCAGCTCTTCCCAAGGTAGAACAGCTCCTCGACCGTCTTGGCCGCAAGAACATCATCAGCAAGAACAAGGCCGCCAATCTCAAGAGCAAGCTCGCTCGCCACATCAACTCTCTCGGTTGATAGCACCGCGATTCTTAAATTTCTTTTGAATCCGGCCGCAGGTCGGTTTTGTCTCCTGATTATTTCCTCCCTCAGGAAAATACAGCATGCGGGAGATCCGATATAGCATAATTATCCTCCTCTGAGGATTCCTTGATAATACTTCCACTCTTTGTAAGGCAATGCAGTGGAAGACATGATGGCCCATTCGTCTATCGGTTAGGACGCAAGATTTTCATTCTTGAAAGAGCAGTTCGACTCTGCTATGGGCTACCCACTTAAAGGTGTGTCGAAATGTAAATTTTGACACACCTCTTGTTCTTTTGTATGGGGCTGTGCTCGCCAGCCTCCCAAATTCACAGACTAATGCGCCATATTTCCACTTGTTTTCATGCTGTCGTTGCCGGGATGATATCCTTGTCGCTCTACTCTTGCGCAAGCATGGGCACGCCATCGGGCGGCCCTCGCGATGAAGATCCTCCGCGCCTGCTACTATCCAACCCCGCGCCTGATGAGGTGAATGTGCACACCCGGCGCATGGAGCTTACATTTGATGAGCTGGTGAATGTGAAAGACGCGTTTTCGCGTGTCACGGTCTCTCCTCCGGGAAGCGGCACTCCACGCGTGACCTCGTCAGGAAGAAAGGTATATGTACAGTTTCCCGACTCATTGCGTGCCGGCACAACATATACCGTGGATTTCGGCAATTCCATAGAAGATGTCAATGAGTCGAATCCTCTCGGGAATCTGTCGCTGAGTTTCTCCACTGGTCCCGAGCTTGATTCTCTGCGCATATCGGGCGTGGTGCTGGATGCTGCCACGCTTGAGCCTCAGCAGTATGCCGTAGTGGGCGTGCATGCGGCCTCTGCTCCCGATTCGGCTCTATCCACACTTCCGTTTGAGCGAATCACCAAGACCGATGACCGGGGACGCTTCACGCTCCGCGGACTCAAGCCTATCCCTTACAGACTGTATGCGCTGGCAGATGCAAATAACGACTTCCGCCGCGATAATCCTGCCGAATTGCTGGCTTTCTATCCGCACCCCGTCACACCCGGCAGCGAGCCCGCCATAGCCTCCGACACGATCTACAATACCTTGACAGGAAAAGTAGACACCGTAGTGGAGCGCAGCTACACGCGTTTCCTTCCCAATAATATACTGCTGTCAATGTTTGATGAAGGCTACAAGCCTCAGTATCTGGTGAAATATGAGCGCCCTGATTCTGCCAGACTCTCTTTTATATTTAATGCACCCTCCGATGAACTCCCTCACATAAGCTTTGTCAACATGCCGGATCAACCGGCTTTCCGCCTTGAGTATTCCGCCACCCTTGACACTCTCAGCTACTGGCTTGCCGACCCTCGCTTTGTGCAGGCCGATACCCTGAAGGTGCGCCTTGCCTACAGCATGACAGATGCCGGACGCACTATGCATCAGCGAGCGGACACTCTCACTCTCACCAAACCGCGTGTGCGCCGTCCAAAAGGAAAGCGCTCACGGGAGCAGCTTGCAGCCGACTCCCTGGCTGCCGTGAAAGAGCGTCAGCTCGGAGTCCAGATCCGCCCCACAGGCGCGCTTGACATTTACGCACTTCCCTCTCTGGAATTTTCCGAGCCTGTGCTCACGCTTGATTCAGCCGGCCTGCACCTTGAGATGAAAAGCGATTCCCTGTGGGTGGAGCTGCCGCGTCCGCAGCTCAGGCCTGACACGGCCTCGGCCCTGCGCAAGTGGCAGGTGGTGATGACTCCCGAATTCGGAGCCACTTACCGCCTCTCTCTCGACTCTCTTGCCGTCACAGGCATAGCCGGCAGAATGAATCCGCCGGCCCGGCAAGAGTTCACAGTGAAGGAACGCGACAGCTACTCGGCTCTTATGTTGCGTCTTGTGCCCGACACAGTGCAGGGATTTGTGGAGATCCTGAACTCCGGCGACAATCCCGTGCAGAGAGTGAGAGTGGAGAATGGAGTAGCCTCATTTCCATGGCTCGCTCCCGCTGACTACTATGCACGGTTCATCGCCGATGCCGACAGCAATATGCGTTTCACTCCCGGCAATTATGAACTCGGCCGTCAGCCCGAAGATGTGTTCTATTATCCGGGAATGCTCAGCCTGAAGCGCTATGACCGCTCCGAGCAGTGGCAGCTCTATGCTCTGCCCGTAGATGCGCAGAAACCGCGTAAATTGTTGAAAAACAAACCTGAATCAGGCAAGCGCCGTCAGCAGGAAGAGGAGGAGCCTGAGGAAGAGGATGATGTATTTGACGTAAATGCCAATCCATTCGACCCAAAGTCAAGGCCGTCACGCTCAGGCAACATGCGAAGATAACGACAATACAGGCGGGCAACATCATCGATAGATTCCTATAATAATAAAGAGGGTCGCCACTATATGATTACAGTGGCGACCCCCTTGGAGTCTTTATGTAAGAGGCGAAGGTCAGGAGAGCTTCTCAGTAGCCTCTTTTATGCGGGTAAGAGCTGTGCGTATATCCTCATCACCCAATGCATAGCTGAGCCGGATATAGCCCGGGGCGCAGAACGCCTCGCCATCCACCGTGGCTACATGAGCCGAATTGAGCAGATAAAGCACATAATCGCCACTTGTCTTGATCTCTTCTCCTTCAGGTGTGTGCTTTCCGAGCACCCCTTCCACTTTTGGGAATAGATAGAACGCGCCATCCGGACAATTGATTTCCCATCCGGGCACCTGCGATGCCAGCTCAACAATGAGGTCTCTGCGACGGCGGAAGGCCGCGCACATATCCTCTACACATTGCCTGGGGCCGTTGTAGGCCGCTTCCGCCGCCTTCTGCGCTATGGAAGAGGCGCCGCTTGTATACTGGCCCTGCAGCTTGATCACAGCCCTGGCTATCTCCTCGGGGCCGGCCATATATCCTATGCGCCAGCCGGTCATGGCATAAGCCTTGCTCACGCCATTGATGATGACCACGCGGCCTGACAATTCTTCAAACTCAGCTATGCTTGTGAGCGGCGCATCGCTGAAATTGATATGTTCGTAAATCTCATCGGCAAGCACCGTCACCTGCTCATGGCGGCCTATCACGCTCGCCAGCTCGCGCAACTCCTCGCGGGAGTAGACAGAGCCGGTGGGATTGGCGGGAGAGTTGAGCATTATCAGGCGGGTGCTGGGAGTGATGGCTGCCTCTATCTGGGCGGGTGTCACCTTGAAGTCCTGCTCCACGCCGGAGTGCACGGTCACCACTTTGCCCCCTGCGAGCTTCACCATCTCCACATAGCTCACCCATGCCGGCACGGGTATGATCACCTCATCTCCCGGATTGACCAGGGCGAGCACCACATTGCAGAGTTCCTGCTTGGCGCCGTTGCCCACCACTATCTGCTCCGGAGCGAAGTCAAGCCCGTTTTCCTCTTTCAGTTTCCGGCTCACTGCCTGTCGCAGCGACATATATCCGGGCACGGGGGTATAACGTGAAAAATTCTCTTCAATGGCACGCATTGCGGCCTCTTTGATATGACCGGGGGTATCGAAGTCTGGTTCTCCCACGCTCATGTTGATGATGTCGATGCCGGCATCTCTTAGCTCGGCGCTTTTCTGAGACATAGCCAGAGTGGCCGAAGGTGACAATTGTCGTATACGATCGGAAATCTGCAATTTATTAATGGTTTAATGGGTTTATTCCCCGCGAAGTTAAGCAATAAATCATAATTGGCCAAATTTTTTCTATAAACTTATATGAGTTGATAAGATAATTTTGTAACTTTGCCGAATAACCTGCGTCATATTCCGCAAAACATTTTAATTTACCAAAACTTAATAGAAATGAACCGACTTTTTACCCGGCTTGCGCCCGTTGCGCTTGCCCTCGTGATGATTATTATGCTCGGCTCCTGCTCCAAGTCGGGCGACATGGAAGCTCTGCTCAAGACTGTGCCGGCCGATGCAGCCCTGGTGGCCTCATTCAATGCCGATGAAGTGCTTGATCAACTTGACTACAAGCAGGAGGGTGATCACGCCACTTACTGCAAGGAGCTGGGCCAAATAATAGAAGCTGCGGGAATGGATCGCAAGGTGCTAAACATGGTGACCGACGGCATAGATCTCACCGATAAGGTTATGGTGGCCTTTGCCAAAGGAAACACATTCTATGTTACTTTCTCCGTAAAGGATGCCGACAATTTCAAGAAATGGTATGCCGGAGTGAGCGATGAAGAGCTTGAGGATGAAGGCGACGGCTTCTTCAGCGGCAATGCGGGGCGCATCATGCTGAAAGACAATCAGGTGTGGGCCTCTTCCGAAAAAATCCAGGTGAGCGCTCTTGAGGAGATGCTCTCGCTCTCGGGCGATGACTCGTTTGCCGGCAAATATTCAGCCATGGTCGGCAAGATGTGCGACAAGAGCAATTACGGCTGTGCCTTTCTCAATATAGATGAGAGCATCTCGCTCATCCGTAAAAGCGGAGGCGCCTCCGAAGCCGCCCAGATGCAGCTTGCTCTCGGCATGCTCTTCAAGGATGCCGACTATCTTTCTCTTGTGGCCACTCTCGCCTCCGACAAGGTGACAGGCGAGCTCACCGTGCTCAATGCCAAGGGAGAGCCTGCCGAGTTCCTTATCCCCATGGGCAAGATCAACACCGGCGCCATGAATAAGGTGAACAGCGACGCCGCCTTCGTGGCAGCCATTGATTTCTCCCCCGAACTCATGAGCAAGCTTCAGGCCCTCAAGACTCAGTATGCGGCAAACCTCAGCGGCACCGATGCCCTCGTGGCCGACATGCTCCTGAATCTCAGCGGCACCACCGCATTCTCCTTCAATGGTCCGCTGGACTATATAGTGTCTGTAGGGATGAAGAATGCCGATGCCGCCACAGGTCTCGGCAAGTTCCTCTCCTCCTCCGGCACCATGCCAGTGAAGGTGAGTGCGGCCGACAAGTTCCTTATCATCCGCTCAGCCGAAAACGTGAAGAGCGGCGGCAATGCTCCCAAATCATTCTCAGGCAATTTCTTCGGTCTCTACATGGACTTTGAGAACCCTGCCATAAAGCAGCTCGTGCCTATGAACATGTCGGGAATGGGGAACATGACTCTCACACTCGGCCCCGACGGCAAGGGTGTCATGCTTCGCAGCGAGTGGGTAGTGAAAGATCCCGTGAAGACATCCCTGAAGCTGTATAGCGACTGGTACACGCAGATGTCGGCCCCGGCTGTGGTGACTGCCACTCAGTTAGACGCATACAGCCGGTCAGCAGAAGAATTTGAACTGGAGCCCGATTCCGATATTGCTTATTGAACCGATGCATAGAGCGGAGGAGAATGGCCGCGGCCATTCTCCTCCGCTCGGTGTGATATTATGGATACGATAGTTTTAGATCACGTATTGCCCAGGGTCTTTGAAGGAGACAGCATGGGCGATTCCGACGTGTGGCGCACGCGCCTCACCTTTTCCCGAGGCAGAAATTATGTCGTGGAGGCGCCGAGCGGCACCGGCAAGAGCAGCCTGTGCGCCTACATTTATGGCAATCGCCGGGACTATCTCGGCTCCATCTGCTTCGACGGCACGGATGTCTCCACCCTCTGTCCCTCGCGCTGGCAGGAGCTCCGGCGCACTCAGCTCGCCTATCTTCCCCAGGAACTCGACCTCTTCCCCGAGCTTACGGCCATGCAGAACATCTGCCTGAAGAATGATCTCACCGGGCACATGACGCACGATGCCATACGCTCCATGATGCGCGAGCTCGGCATAGCCGACCGCGCCGACTTCCCGGTGGGGAAAATGTCGATAGGGCAGCAGCAGCGTGTGGCCATAATCAGAGCCATATGTCAGCCCTTCAGCTTCCTGCTCATAGATGAGCCGGTGAGCCACCTTGATGCAGCCAACAATCGCCTTGCGGCGGCCATGATAGAGCAGGAGGCCGCCCGCCAGGGCGCGGCTGTGATAGCTACTTCTGTGGGCAACCGCATAGGAATCTCCACCGATGTCGAACTTCATTTATGACACAATATCATGCTTACTCACAAGCTTCTTCGGCGGCTTCTCTACCGCAATCTCTCGGCGGCGCAGCTCGCCGGTTTCGTGTTGAGCAATCTCACCGGCCTGGCCATAGTGATTCTCGGCATACAGTTCTTCATGGACGGACGCCCCATCTGGGCCGATGACGACAGCTTCATACGCAAGGATTATCTTGTGGTCAACAAGCGCATATCGGCCGCCAATACCCTGGGAGCCTGCACCGTCTTCACCCCGGCGCAGATAGAGGAACTTGAAAGTGAGCCATGGGTGCGGAGAGTAGGGCGTTTCACATCGGCCGACTACCGCGTCTATGCCTCAGTCAACGCCTCCGGCCGTTCCATGAGCACCTATATGTTTCTTGAGTCGATTCCCACATCCTTCATCGATGTGGCCGGCTCCGACTGGACTTTCTCTGCTTCCGACAAGAGTGTGCCCATAATCATCTCCAAGGACTATCTGAGTCTATATAATTTCGGCTTCGCCTCCACCGTGGGCATGCCCGCCCTGAGCGAGAGCGCCATAAAGTCGATACCGCTCACACTATCCATACGTCCCGACAACGGGCGTCCGCCGCTCGACATGCCCGCTTATATAGTGGGCTTCTCCAATCGCCTCAACACCATTCTCGTGCCCGAGGAATTCATGGCCTGGAGCAACGCCCGCTATGGCAGCGGCTCCACTCCGCCCCCTTCGCGGCTGATAGTGGACGTAAACAGCCCCGGCGATGTGAGAATCAAGGAATACATGGAAGCCAACGACCTTGAGATAGCCGGAGACAAAAGCGGATCCCAGGCCTCTTTCCTGGTCAATGTTATAGCGGGAGTGGCACTCGCCGTGGGGGCGCTCATCACCTGTCTCTCATTTTTTATCCTCCTGCTCTCCATAAGCCTGCTCATGCAGAAGAACAGGCAGAAGATTCACTCTCTCATCATGCTCGGAGTGGAGCTGGGCAGCATATCGGGCGTCTACATACGCCTTGTGGCCGGAGTGAATATTCTTGCATATATTCTCGCCGTTATAGCGATGCTGGCCATGCGCATGCAGTATCTCCCCTCTCTCAGAGGAATGGGCGGAGGGGCTTCCACAGTGTGGCCGAGTCTTCTCTCAGGACTGATGCTGATGATTGTCTTAATAATTTTTAACGTAATAGCTGTAAACAAGAAAGTGCGGAAGGCCTTTCTGAATAGTTAAAAATGTTAACGAAATATGTTAAAAACAGGGGCCGGTATAACTATCCTCCATTTTTATTGACTATATTTGTGCCAAAATTGGATTTGTGTTAACGCCAAGTATTGATATTAAACCGTGAAAGCTCTTGCTGCTGCGGGTAACTTTGTGTATATCATATAGTTATTGCGCGGAAGTGTAGCCATGCGCCGGCATGGTCATGTCGCCTTGCCATGCTCTGTCATAGAGCGGTATTGCCGACGGCAGGAATTCACCGACGGTATTTTGTATCATGCTTTGGGATCGGACATAATTACGAGAGAATACGATAGAAAATAATTAATAATTTTTATAAACCCAATGTAAAACTAAATTGAATTCTTGCATGAAGAACGTTTGTTTTCACATGAATCGGAAGTTCTGGGCGACAATGGCAATGCTGTTGGCCTTCACACTTCCCGCTTTAGCTCAGAAAATCAGCGTCCACGGTCATGTGGTCGATGAGACGGGCGAAGAGCTCATTGGTGCCTCCGTTATGGAAAAAGGCACTTCGAATGGTGCGGCAACCGACTTCGACGGCAACTTTGACCTCTCGGTCAATCCCAATGCTGTCCTTGTCGTGAGCTATGTGGGCTATGACACCATGGATGTGCCCGTAAACGGCAAAACCGAGCTCCACATCGTAATGAAGGCCAATTCCACCATGCTGGCCGAGACCGTGGTGATAGGCTACGGCTCTGTAAAGAAGAGCGACGCCACTGGCTCCGTGGCAGTGGTGCAGCCCGACGAAGTGGAGGCCGGTATCTCTACTTCAGCTCAGGATCTTCTCACCGGCGCAAGCCCCGGTGTGGTCGTGACAAGCTCTGGCGGCAGCCCCGAAGGCGGCGCTGAGATCCGCATACGCGGCGGCGCTTCTCTCTCTGCCTCCAACGACCCGCTGATCGTGCTCGACGGAGTGCCCCTCTCCAACGACGGCATCAACGGTATGAGCAACCCCCTTGCCATGATCTCCCCCGACAACATCGAGAGCATGACAATCCTCAAGGATGCCTCGGCCACAGCTATCTACGGTTCTCGCGCATCCAACGGTGTGATCATCATCACCACCAAGAAAGGTAAGACCGGCCGCCCTCAGGTCAACTTCTCCGCAAGCGTGAAAGTGGACACAGCCCGCAAGCGCTGGGACACCCTCAATGCATCGGAATTCAAAGAAAAGTTCCTCGGCTATTACGGCCCCGGTGCCGCACATTACAACGAGGAAGCCATGGGCTTCCTCGGCGACGCCGACACCAACTGGCAGGATCAGGTGCTCCGCACGGCTGTGTCTCAGGACTATAACCTCAGCGTGGGCGGCACTGTAGGCTTCCTTCCCTACCGCATAAGCGGCTCCTATACCATGAACAACGGTATCATCAAGGACTCGCAGATGCAGCGCGTGACGGCAGGCTTCAACCTCAATCCCAAGTTCTTCAACGGCCTTCTGCAGATCAATGCTTCGGCCAAGGGTTACTACGTGCGCAACAAGTGGTCGGAGACCGGTGCCGTAGGCGCAGCCATCTCCTATAACCCCACCCAGCCCGTATATGCCAACATCCCCACAGGCAACGACGCTTTCCCCTACTATTACAACGGATTCTACACTCCCGACGGTGCGAATCACGCGTTCAACATCAACGCAGGCATCAACCCGGTGTCTCTCTTCCGCAGCAAGAACAACTACTCCGACGTATGGCGTTCCAACGGCAACCTGCAGATCGACTACGCTCTCCACTTCCTCCCCGACCTGCACGTCAACGTCAACCTCGGTTACGACGTGACCAAGTCAACCGACGACAACTACGTGTTCCAGAACAGTCCCAACGCATGGCATGACTCTCCCCGCAAGAACGGCGCCGGATACTATCGCCACCAGTACTATGCTTACCGCAACACAATGTTGAACGTATACCTCAACTATAAGAAGGAATTCGACGCGATCTACTCCATGCTCGACGTGACCGCCGGCTACGAGTGGCAGCGTTTCGACAACCGCAACCGCAACAACGGCACAATCATGACCTCCGCCGGCTTCCTCAACCCTGCCGACAATGGCGGTCAGCTTCTCATCGACCCCTCCACCGAGAGCATGATCGGCTCTTCATATGCAATCGAGAACCTTCCCTACTATTCAGGCAACCTTATCCTGATGTCGTTCTTCGGTCGCTTGAACTACACCTTCAAGGACACCTACCTCCTCACGTTCACTCTTCGTGACGACGGCACATCACGCTTCTCCAAGGACAACCGCTGGGGTCTCTTCCCCGCCCTCGCTCTTGGCTGGAAGATCAACAACATGCCCTTCATGGAAGGCTGGGCCGACAACATGAATGAATTCAAGCTCCGTCTCGGCTGGGGTGTCACCGGCCAGCAGGCTGTGGGCGGATGGTTCCCCTCAGTGCCCATCTACACCCAGAGCACACAGGGTTCCTATTACCCCAACATATGGACAGGCACCTACCGCGACGCCAACGGCAACATCATCTCCCAGACTTACTATCCCAACGGCTATAACGCCAACCTGAAGTGGGAGGAGACCACTACCTGGAACGTAGGTCTCGACATGGGCTGGTGGAACAACCGCCTCACCGTGGCTCTCGACTGGTATCTCCGTCAGTCAAAGGATCTGCTCTCCTACATAGCAGTGGCTCCCGGTTCTACCACTACCAACATGCTCGACCAGAACATCGGTACTCTTGAGAACATCGGCCTTGAGGCTACGATCGGCGCCAAACCCATCGTGACCGACAACTTCACATGGTCTACTTCCTACAACGTGGCCTGGAACCGCAACAAGATCACCAAGCTCAACAACGAAGGCACATATGTGACCACCGGCGGCATCACCGGCGCTATAGGCAATACATGCCAGGTGCACCAGGTGGGCTATCCCGCTTACTCATTCATGCTCTACGAGCAGGTGTATGACGAGAACGGCCGTCCCATCGAGGGCTGCTATGTGGATCAGGACGGCAACGGCCAGATCGACTCCAACGACCTCGTGATCAAGCATCACAAAGACCCCACCGTGACCATGAGCTGGAACAACTCGTTCTCATGGAACAACTGGGATCTCGGCATCCAGTTCCGCGCCTCCATCGGCAACTACGTCTACAACAACGTGCTCGCAGGCAACAGCAGCCTCTCCCGCATGTACCAGAACGGTCTCAACAACCTCGTGCGCACCGACAACTACTTCGACGGCTCTGACAACTACCTCTCCGACTACTGGCTGGAGAACGCCGGCTTCGTGCGCTGCGACAACATCACGCTCGGCTACACATGGTCTGACCTCATCGACGGCAATCTCCGTCTCCGTCTCTACGGCGCCGTGCAGAATCCGTTCGTGATCACCAAGTATCGCGGCATCGACCCCGAGATCCCCTCAGGTATCGACAACGACGTATATCCCCGTCCCGTGTCGTTCACCCTCGGCGTAATCGCCACATTCTAATTGGCAACAGTAAAAATCAATTAAGAATCAAGAATTTTTTATGAAATCGATTATAAGCAAATTCTTCATGGGTGCGGCATTCGTATGCACGCTCGGCCTCGGCTCCTGCGTCAACGATCTCGACCAGCTCCCTAAGAACCCCGCCTCCATCGACCCTTCCAAGTTCAGCGAGAATCCCCGCGAATATATCGGAGGTGTAATGGGCAAGTGCTACAGCGGTATCGCTGTCAGCGGTCAGAGCGGCGCCGGCGGTTCTGCCGACATCTCGGGTCTCGACGGCGGCTACTCTTGCTGGAGCCGTGCCATATTCATGCTCAACGAGTTCCCCACCGACGAGGCAAAGTGGATCTGGCCCGACGCCGGTGTGGTCGACCTCGTGACCAATACCTGGAGTGACACCAACCCCAACATCTTCGGCACTTACTCGCGCCTCTACACTCACATAGCCATCTGTAACGAGTTCATGCGCCTCGTGGCCAACGCCGGCGATTACGGAATCTCCTTCCCCGAGCAGGCATCGGGCAATCAGATCTCCCGCGCAGAGGTGAATCAGCTCTTGCTCGAGGCCCGCGCCCTGCGTGACCTCTCTTACTTCTATGTGATCGACCTCTACGGCAACGCTGCCCTCTGCTGGGATGATCAGGCTGCAGGCACCAACCCCGTCCCCACCACCCGTGAAGAGCTCTTCAATACCGTGGTGGCCGACCTCGAGAACATAATCGCTCCCGAATCAGGCTGGGTCGACTCCAACATCTACGGACGTCTCAGCAAAGACGGCGTGGAGGCCCTGCTCGTGAAGTTCTACCTCAACGCCGAGGTATTCACCGGCACCGCTCAGTGGCAGAAGTGCTGGGATCACGCCCAGAACATCATAGCCCGTCACAAGGGCTCGGGATTCCAGGGCTCCGGCCTTGCCAACGATTATCTCGCCCTTTTCTGCGCGAACAATGACATCTTCGCCCCCGGCGGATCGCTCGGTTCCCAGAACGAGATTCTCTGGACAATCCCCTATGCCTATGAACTCACGGAGGCTTACGGAGGCTCTTTCTTCCTGATGGCTGCCTCGCTCACCGACTCTTCTGTGGCCACTCCCGGCTGGTTCGGCATCAATGCCCAGTGGACTTGCATGCACACCACCAAGCAGTTTGCGCAGACTTTCAACTTCTCCGCAGAGAAGTCCTTCACCGACGAGAACGGCAAGACCACTACCTATATTGGCAGCAAGGATGACCGCACCTATCTCTGGTCTGACGCCAGCCAGGGCTTCAACATGGACAACACTGACTTCTCCACTTTCAAGGACGGTTATGTGCCCATCAAGTTCACCAACCTCACCTGCGATCCCTCCACCGGACTTCTTCCCCGCTGGAACGACCCCAAGACAGGTCTTCCCCGTGCCGGCGTGCACGATCTCAGCGATCCTGACAATTACGGCATCGACGCCCAGGCCCCTTTCCCCGACACCGACCTCCCCGTCATCCGTCTGGCCGAAGTATACCTGAGTGCTGCCGAGGCTCATCTCCGTGGCGGAGTGGGCAATGCAGCCGACGCTCTCCAGTATGTCAACTACGTGCGTGAGCGCGCTAATGTAGACCGCTTCACAGTGGCTCAGTTCACACTCAACAATCTTCTTGAAGAGCGTGGCCGCGAGCTTTACTGGGAGAACTGCCGCCGCACTGACCTCGTGCGTTTCGGCCGCTTCACCGGCTCTACCTACAACTGGAACTGGAAGGGCTATGCCCCCACCGGCACCTCAATCGATCAGCGCATGAATCTCTTCCCCATCCCGACTCAGGTGCGCACTGCTTATCCCGCCGGTACTTATCCGCAGAACCCCGGTTATTGATTGTCAACCTTACAAATTACAGAATCAACTAAAATGAAAAAGATATCTATTTTAATGGCTCTGATGATGCTGGTGGGCCTTGCCTCCACATCATGTAAGCGCGACACTCAGCCGCGTCTTGAGAAGCCTACTGAATTTGTGCTCAACACTCCTCCCTTCGCGACCGGCACATTGATTCTCGATGAGGAGAGCACCTTCCAGCTCACAGTCTCTCAGGCCAACTACGGCCCGGCCGTAGTGGCTTCATATGCAGTGGAGGCTGCCATCCAGGATCCTGAGGCGGCCGAGAATGTGCCTACCATGATGCTCACCACCACTTCCAACAGTGCCGTGATCGACATGCCCGCAAGTGAGCTGGCTCTCGCCATGTGCACGCTCATGGGTGCCGACAGCGAGGAGAATGCCGCGCTGTATGATCCTGCTGTGCGTCCGGTGTGGGTGCGCGTGGTGTCCACTGTGTCAGAGCAGGAGTATTCCCGCATAGCCTCCAACTGGGTCAAGCTTGATCAGGTGAAGCCCTTCTTCGCAGTGCCCGTGCCCGGCAAGCTCTGGCTCATAGGCGACTGCACCGGCTGGGATATCAACAACCCCACTCCTGAGTATATCCTCACAGAGGCTACCGATGCCATAGGTTCAAAGATCTATTCCGGCACTTTCCCCATCGCTTCCGACAAGGCTGCAGGCGGCTTCCGCTTCTTCCTTGAGCTGGGCAACTGGGATAACGTAGCCGTTCAGATAGGTTCAGCCGAGCCTAACTTCTGGGAGGAGCACATCTCCCTCGACGCGAGCGGAGCCTACTCCGGCCCCTGCTTCTATGGTCAGGGCAACTGGGATATCGACAACCATCCCGGCGGCAACCTTAAGATGACCGTCGACCTCAACACAATGAAGGTTTACTACGAGGCCGTAGACTAATCATTCACTCAGGCAGCCTGTGCCGCCCGCTCTCCGGCGGCACGGCGGCCGCATCAAAAAAGCAAAACCAATAATATGAAAAAAATAGCATTTTTTTGCTGCGCCCTTCTTGCGTTAGGCTTTGCCTCATGTGATGACAATTCTGACCTGGGCACTCCGCAGGTAAATCCCCAGCTCCCCGCTGTGGATGCTTCCGAGCTGCAGCCTGCTCTGTCATCCGAACTCGCGTCAGGTGCAATCGATCTGGCATCTGTAGCCGAGATTCCCGCTATCTCGAATCCCGCTATAGAGAATATGCCCGCCGGCGCTTCAGTGGCATATGAGATGGAACTCGCCACAAAGGCCGATTTCTCCAACGCCGTGACCCTTCCTGTGACTGACGGCAAGGTGTCTGCCGCAGAGTGGAACGCATATTACCGCGAGACTCTCGGCAACAACAATACTCCTCTGGTGAATTACGTGCGTTTTGCCGCATATTTCGTGCAGGGCACCCAGCGTGTGCGCGTAGGCAATCTCGACAACTGGTATGGCACCAAGCAGCTCACCGTCACTCCCCAGGCTTTCGCTTATGAGATGGCTACGGTGAACAGCGATGCCGGCACTACCCAGATCGCCAATTTCTCAGGCGACGGCAAGACCTTCACCGGTTATGTCCTCGTCAACAGTGAGTATACCTTCACTTACAAGGGTGTGTCTTATGGCAAGAAGAGCTCTACTGCTCTTGAGGCCGGCAGCACTACTCCCTGCACTGTGAGCACTCCTGCGCTGTATCTCATAGAATTCGTATATGAGGAGGAGAAATCCAGCACTTTCAAGGCCACGCAGATACGTAGCTTCGGTGCCATAGGCGACTTCAACAAGAATGCCAAGCAGGTGAATCTCACTCTCTCAGGCCGCGTCTTCAAGGGCGAGGTGGACTTCGGCGAGACTCTTCCCGAGTCAAATCAGTTCAGATTCCGCATGAACAATAACAACGGCGTTCTGCTCGGCGGTTTCCAGTATGATCTGCTTCCCGGCGGCGCCATGATGGATGTCCCCGGCGAGGGTGTATATGAGCTTACTGTAGATCTCAGCAAGATTCCTTACGTTTACTCCTACACCAAGAAGTAACAGGCTGTCGGCCCTGCTGACCAAGGAATCATAAATATTTTGTAAGGATCCGTCCTGCTCCACGCATAAGTGGAGCGGGGCGTATTCTTTTATTGATTGAATTGCGGCCCGGGATTTGCCGGAGTGAATAAAAATGTGTAACTTTGCGGCGCTTTAGGGGTAATGATGAGGCCTTGTGCGCCATCCGGGCCGGGTGTCGCGGCGCGGACTCTACCATTCCCCTTGCGAAGTATCATTAATCATTAATTAAAAAATTTCTTTATCATGCACTTAAGCACTGAAGAAAAGCAGGCCATCTTTGAGAAGTATGGCAGCGGCAAGACCGACACCGGCAGCCCCGAAAGCCAGATCGCACTCTTCTCTATCCGCATCAAGCATCTCACTGAGCATCTGAAGCAGAACCACAAGGATCACACCACCGCGCGTGCTCTGAAGGCTCTCGTAGGTCAGCGTCGCAGTCTCCTTGACTACCTCATCCGCAAGGACATCAACCGCTACCGCGCTATCATAGCTCAGAAGGAGCTCGGTATCCGCAAGTAATACGGAATCACGTGAGGCCAATGGCCTCGACGACATGAAATCCCGCCGCTATCAAGCGTGCGGGATTTTTTTGTTAACTTTGATAGCTCTCGCTCTCTTGTGCGGCATAAAATAATACGGGCCGGCTTGCGCTGATCAGCGCAAGCCGGCCCGTAAGTATAGAGTGTCATCTCATCGCGGGTACGGGGGCGAAGGGGTCGTGGGGAGGCGGAGTTGGAGAGGGAGACCGGCGCTCCTGCTTTTTGCGCGGACGTCTCTCTTTCCTGTGGCTGTCTTTGTCGCGGCGGTTGCGGGGCATCTCAATGACACTGGTGTCGGCATGGGAGCTCAACGCATTGAGCCGGCAGCGCAGGGCAGCCTCGGCCTCGGGGTGGGGGGGCGCCTCCGGCATGCTGCGGCTCTTGAGAATCGAGGCCGCGAGGCATACGAGGCACAGCCCGAGAAACAGGGCTGTGCCTTGTCGTTGCGCTTTTGTGAGATGAGATTGCATCAGCGGGCAAGAATCAGCGCCGAGGTACCGGGCACAGTGACCTTGCCGCCTTTAATGGTGCCGAGATCGCCGGTGGGGCTTATGCGTCCGTCGATGGCCACTACTTTCCAGTTGCCTGACGGCACTTTCACAGTCTGCCGGGAGGCAGAGCCGTTGAATATTACCTTTATGTCTTTCCATTCATCGCCGCCTGCGTGATTCACCAGGGTGTATGAGATGAGATTGGGTTGCCTGGATGAGTCGATTTTGTCGAAGACAAGGTGGCGGGCTATGTCGGCGGCCGAGGTCATGCGGAAGGCCGGGTGAGCCTTGCGCAGAGCAATCAGGCCGCGGTAATAGTCATACTGCTCTGCATTGGCTGACTTGAGATTCCAGTCAATGGCATTGATAGAGTCGGGGCTGCAATAGGAGTTGTGCACGCCTTTCTTGTCGCGGAATATTTCCTCGCCGGCAAACATGAAGGGGGTGCCCTGCGAGGTGAAGACGATAGTCTGTGCGAGGCGGGCGGCGCGCATGCGGGCCGAGTCGGAGGCTTCGGGCATGGACTTGCGGAGCTTGTCGGTGAGAGTGAGGTCATCATGGCAGCTCACATAGTTTACAATCATTTCAGGCGAAGAAGCGTAGGGGAATTTGGAGTTGCTTCCCTTGGAGAAATCCACCTGAGGGTGTGCCGTGGCGGCCACGATTCCTATCTTCACCGTTTCTTCCTGGCCCGGCTTTCCTGTGGCGAAACCACGGTCAGCCGCATTGGAGTAATGGCCTTTCACGGCGTCGCGCAGGTCGTCGGAGAATACGGCTATGCCTTCCATGGCGCTTACATTCTCCTTGAGCGCGCGCCGCTCAGCGGGGAGAGGAGAGTCACCGGCAGTCCAGCCCTCGCCGTATACGAAGATGTCGGGACGTATTTGCTTGAGTTCTCTGGCCACGCGATTCATTGTCTCGGTGTCATGGATGGCCATGAGGTCGAAACGGAATCCGTCGATGTGAAACTCATCGGCCCAGTATTTTACGGAATTCACGATGAAGTCCTGCATCTGCGGGCGGTCGGAGGCCGTCTCATTGCCGCAGCCGGAGGCATCGGAGTAGCGTCCGTCGTCCCAGTGGCGGTGGTAGTATCCCGGCGCAGTGAGCTCGAAGTTGGATCCGTCGTTCTCAGCCGTGTGATTATACACCACGTCCATCACCACTCCTATGCCTGCATCGTGCAGCGCCTTGATCATCTGCTTCATTTCGCGTATGCGCGTGGCGGGATCGGAGGGATTGGTGGAGTAGGAGCCCTCAGGAGCATTATAATTCTGAGGGTCGTAGCCCCAGTTGTAAGTGTTGGCCGGAAGATTGGTCTCATCCACAGAGTTGTAGTCGTAGGAGGGAAGGATGTGTACATGAGTTATGCCCAGCTCCTTGAGGTGGTCTATGCCGGTGGCGAGTCCCTGAGGCGAAGTGGTGCCCGGCTCGGTGAGCGCGAGGAACTTGCCTTTATTGGCTATGCCTGATGAGGGATGCATGCTCATGTCGCGGTGGTGCATTTCATAGAGTATCACATCGGAGAAATTCTTCACCTCCGGGCCGCGGTCGGCATCCCAGCCTGCGGGGTCGGTGGAGTCGAGGTCGATTATGGCTGCGCGCATGCCGTTGGCACCCACAGCCTTGGGCCATACGCCCGGAGTCTCATTGAGCCATCGGCCATTGTGCTCGATCTGGAATGTATAGAATTTTCCATACATCTGCTTGCCAGGCACCGAGGCGATCCATACGCCTGTGGCAGGCTGAAACGACATGGGTATCGTCTCTGACGGGGAGCCGCCGCGGCCGTTGTCGTATATGTTCACTCGGGCTTGCGTGGCCTTGGGACTCCAGAGCTTGAAGTGGGTGCCGGAATTGTCTACGGCAAGCTCAAGGTCGGAACCGGAATAAGTGGGATAAGAATCAAAACGTGCGTCATACCGCTCCGCATAAATGGGTGCGGCCGCACCCGCGAGCAGAGCTACGGATAGGGCTGCAGTCATTATTTTGGGAAATTGCATGTAAGGTGTGAGTTTTTTTAGGTTGTTTAAAAAGATTTCTATACCTACAAGATAAACGTGAATTATCGCACAATATTATAAAGTTATCATTTGGCAGTGTGATGAAAAAATAATAATTTTGTGCCAAGATTGTTTTAGAGAGCGTTTGAATTTAAACCGTATTAACAATTAAAGATAATGGGAGTAAAAAC
>CAJTTA010000025.1 GCA_910579305.1 uncultured Muribaculaceae bacterium | reverse complement strand
TTACTCCCATTCTCTTTAATTGTTAATACGGTTTAAATTCAAACGCTCTCTAAGTCTTGCGTCTTTAGCTCAGATATCATCAGAGTCAAAAGGAAGGGTGTCTTTCCGGGCCAGTTCTATCCGCTTGTTAGTCCAGCATTTGCGGCATACGGCCATGTACTTGTCATTGCCACCTATTTCCACTTGTTCGCCTTCTGTGACAATTCTGCCCAGCGAATCGATGCGGGCGTTGACTATGGTCTTGCGGCCGCAGGAGCAAGTGCTTTTTATTTCATCGATTGAATCGGCTATCTCAAAGAGACGGCGAGAGCCTTCGAAGAGATGCGACGTGAAGTCCGTGCGTAGTCCGTAGCACACCACATTGCAGCCGAAGTCATCCACCACATGGGCGAGCTGATCCACCTGCTCGGCCGATAGGAACTGAGCCTCATCAATGAGCATCCATCCCGGAGTTTCCATGGTCTCCTCAAAGATACGGCGTATGACAGCGTATAGGTCGGTGTCGGGATATATCCATTGGCACTCACGCTCGATGCCTATTCGTGAGCGGATTACATTCTTGGCATCGCGAGTGTCCACCACAGGCTTAAAGCACATGTAAGCCATGCCGCGCTCCTCAAAGTTATAGGCCTGGGTGAGCAGCATTGCGGTTTTTGCCGAGCCCATGGTGCCGTAGCGAAAATAAAGTTTGCCTAAGCGATTCATGCTGAAGAGGTCATTTAGGGGAAATGTCAGATATATTGCCTTCTGCTTTTGCCTGCTGATATGGCTGTACCACATATCGGTCATAGTAGGAAAGCACGAGAGTGGTGAGGGGCAGGGCTATGATCAGCCCCAGGAAGCCGAGCAGGGCGCCCCACACTGACAGCGACAGCAGGATTATGGCCGGATTTAGGCCCATGGCCTTACCCATTATGCGAGGAGTGAGGTAAAGATCCTGGATGCACTGCACCACTACATATACAGCCATGCTTTCCCAGAAGATGACCCAGAAGTCGGGCCCTCCGTCGACAGAGCATACGAGGCAGAGCAGAGCGGTGACAGGCAGTGAGATGAGCTGAAGATAGGGCACCATGTTGAGCAGCCCTATGAAGAGACCGAGCACCAGCCCCATAGGTAATCCGATGATTATAAAGCCTATGGAGAAGAGACAGCCTACGATGAATGCTATAAGGGCCTGCCCTCGGAAGTAGCAGTTCATAGCATTCTTCACATCGTTGAAAATGCCTGTGATGCGTGCGCGGTGAGTGTGAGGGAGGAGCTGGCGGAAAGATAGCATGAGCTTTTCATAGTCGATCATTATGAAGATTACATACAGGAAGACAATACACCAGCTCAACACACCGAATATCACGCTTAGTCCTGAAGAGACAAAGCTCCATGAAGAGGAGATGGCGCTCTTTATGAATTCGCTCCATTGCTCCTGACTGAGCAATTGCTGTATGGTGTCGATATTCAGGTTTTCGCGTATGAATCTGTGAAGCTCTGTGGGAAGATAAGGAGTGCCTGAAGTCGATACTACATATCGCCGCAGCATGCTGATCATGGCTTCGGTCTCGCCTATTATATAAGGGATGAGAAGATATGCGGCCACTCCAAGGAATATGGTGACTTCAAGCAAAGTGAGCATCACAGGTGCAAATCGGCCCTTGAAATGCCCTATGCGGGCGTTGAACTGAACGAGAGGCTCCAGCGCATAAGCTATGAGGCATGCCACAAGAAATGGCAGTAACACTCCCTTGAGCAGGTTGAGCAGATAGAGCACGGCCAACACGGCGCACACACTGAAGAGTATGCGCACCACGCGGTCAAAAGTATAAGGCGTGCGTCCTGTGGTCATGATTGTATATATTGAGTTCAAAATTACATATTTTTTAGATACCCGCCAAATTCAGGTGACTAAACTTTTGTTATTGTCAGTATGTTTAATTAATTTTGTAACGACTATCCTCATATCTATTTATGATTAGAATGTGGATGATTCTTAGATGGAATTCTTAATAGGATGATAATAAACAGATTACTTTTTTTATACATTGCTCTGCTGTCGGCAGTGAGCATATGGGCCGGCACGCCTGCCGAGGAATTTGCCTCCGCACTTGGCCCCGACCGCTGTGCTGCCGTGGTGATCGACCTCAAGACGGGCAAGATCGTAGCCGAGCATAATGCAGCTCTTCCTCTTGTGCCGGCGTCAGTCACTAAAAGCGTGACCATCGCCACAACCCTGCATAAGACAGGCCCTGATTACCGCTATCACACCCGTGTCTATGCCACAGGGCCGATACGAGATGGCGTGCTTGAGGGCAATCTGCTTGTAGTGGGGGGAGGAGATCCCTCTCTCGGAGCCGATGTGGAGCCTAAGGGCACGGATATATGTGGGGAAATTGTGGCTGCCCTGAGAAATAAAGGAGTCAGGGAGATTGTAGGCGGAATCCTTACGGATTGTAATATATTTCCTGCGCCGGCCACCCCGCCCTCCTGGAGTAGCGGAGATCTTTCTCACGCATACGGCACAGGTTGCCATGGCTTGAACTTCATGCGCAACGCCTCAGGGAAAACAGCTGTAAAGAATCCCCGTGCGGTGTTGGTGAAAGTGCTCGGCCAGGCTTTGGCCGATGCCGGAATTCTCGTGCGCGGAGAAGAGAAGGATTCCGTGAAACATGACAAGGAACTTCTGGATCATGTGTCTCCTCCCATTTCCGAGATAATGAGGAGCTGCATGATGCGGTCAGACAATCTGTATGCCGAAGCACTCCTGCGCACCCTCGCATTGGCGTCAGGCAGACCTGCTTCTACTGATGAGGGTGTGGGGCTCGAGGCTGCCTTCTGGAAGAAAAAGGGCGCTCCCATGCAGGATGTATGCCTGATTGACGGCTCCGGACTGTCTCGATCCAATAAGTTTCCGGCCGGATTCCTGGCCTATGTGCTGAAGGCCATGGCAGGCGATGAAGAATATGTGTCTTTCTTTCCGCTGGCCGGACAAGAGGGCACCGTGCGCCGACTCTTCAAGGATACACCTCTTGACAGCTACGTGGCGCTCAAGACAGGCACAATGCGCGGAATACGGTGTCTTGCCGGCTATAAGCTGGATGAGGATTTCGCGCCGACACATGTCATAGTAATAATGGGTAACAATGCTTCAGGCGGTGCGGCGGCAGTGAACAATGCCGCGCAGAGCATGCTGATGCAGATTTTTTATCCTTCTAACCAATCTGAATGATGGAACAACAATTAAGAGAAATACTCAACTCACTCTATGAAGCCGAGGCTCTGCTGGAGATGGCTATCCGCAGGCCAGGTGCGAATCGTGGCTCAATCATAGCCTTGGCTCGTGAGAAATGTTTTCAGGCCGCCGACAAGGCTTTCTCCATTAAGCTTGAAGTATCGGCTTCTTCGGAAGACCTGGCTGAACAGATCCATATCGCGACTCCGTCGACAGAGGATGTCGCAAAGACCGAAGTAAAAGATTCCGCCACTCCGGAGGATAAGGATGAGTCGGAACTGCTTTTTGAAGAGAAAATCGCACCGGTGCTTCCTGCCGCCATAGAGCAGTCGTCTCACGTGAATGAATCGCCGGGCCATGATGCTGAAAAAGATGAGGCTGTGATGGCCGAGGCCTCCCTGCAAGAGGAAATGGCCGAGGAACTTACTGCCGAAGCTTATGCCGAAGAGGAGAATGCGGACGGCGAAGGCAATAAAGCGCCGTCAGCAGACCACCCGGCTATGCCTGAACCTGAAGAGGTTATAGAAGAGCCTGATTACGGGGAGTCTGATTCCGAGGAGGAGCAGGAGGAAGAAAGGCGCTCCATGCGGATTATAGACCGCAGGCCGATAGCTTCATTCTTTTCCATAAATGATAAATTCCGTTTTCGCCGCGAACTCTTTTCCAATAGTAATCCCGAGTGGCTCAACGCCCTTGCACTCCTTGAGACCATGGCCGACTTGAAAGAAGCCGAAGACTATCTTTTCGATGACTTGCAGTGGGATCCTGAGAGCCAGGATGTGCAGGCATTTGTGCAAGTGTTGACCAGATATTACAATAGCTGATGGCCGGCACTCTCTACATAGTGCCCACACCGGTGGGCAATCTTGAGGACATGACATTCCGGGCAGTCAAGGTGCTTGGAGAGGTTTCGCTTATTCTTGCTGAAGACACGCGCACCAGCAGTGTGCTCCTCAGTCATTACGGCATAACCACACCTTTACGCAGCCATCACAAGTATAATGAGCATGAAGCAGTGGCAGGTATAGTGGCGCAACTTGAGGGGGGAATGGATATTGCGCTTGTGAGTGATGCCGGCACTCCTGGAATATCCGATCCCGGATTCATGCTCTCGCGAGAATGTCGCCGAGCAGGGATCGACGTGGTGTGTTTGCCTGGGGCCACAGCATTTGTACCGGCAATCGTTTCATCGGGATTGCCATGCGACCGATTTGTGTTCGAAGGCTTCCTGCCCCCCAAGAAGGGCCGGCTCACGCGCCTTCGCATGCTTGCGGCCGATGCGCGCACGTGCATAATATACGAGTCTCCGAAACGTCTTCCGGCCACGCTCCGTCAATTGGCCGAAGTCTTTGGCCCTGAGCGCCAAGCGGCAGTGTGCCGGGAGATATCAAAGCTGCATGAGACGGTGCATAAAGGCACCCTTGATGAACTTGATAGATTTTTCCAGCAGAACAATCCGCGCGGAGAGATTGTTATAGTTATTGAAGGAAGCGATGGGCACCGGGCCGCAGACTCCGATAAAGTGTCTGTTCCGGAAAACACTGCTTCCAGGCCTTTGAGCAAATATGCTCGCAAACGTATGGAGATGGAGTCTGACTCCTGATCTGAAACCAAGAAATATCTCAAAAATTAATACTATACTACTAAAAACTTTCAGATTATGAAGAAGCTTATTCTTGCATTAGCAATTCCCGCAGTGCTTTTAGCCTCTTGCGGCAAGACTTCAGAGAACGCCGACACCACCCAGTTAGTGGCTCTTAACGAACGCCTTGAGATGGCTCAGGATTCAAAGGACTCACTTATCTTCCTTATGAGCGACATTTACTCCGGAGTGGAGGAAATCAATGTACAGGAGGGGCTTTTATACAATCTGCGAGGCTCTGATAATGTAGACAAGAAGCAGGAAATCATAGAAAATCTCGCACGCATCAAGGCTGAGCTTCAGGCCAAGCAGGCCCGTCTTGATGACATGACTGCCCGCTTCAACGCTCAGAATGACAAGACCGGTCAGCTGGCCAAGGAAGTGGAGCGCCTCAAGACACTCGTTCAGCAGAAGGAAGCTCGCATCACAGAGCTGCAGGCTCAGCTGGCAAGCGCGCAGGAGACCATTACCAACCTCAATACGGAGGTGAACACCACTCGTGAGGCCCTCTCTCAGGAGACTCAGGCCAAGGAGCAGGCTCAGGCCGAGACCAAGCAGGCTCAGGCCGAGACCGAGCAGGCTGTGAATGACGCCAATCGCGTGTACTACGCCATAGGCACCTCTTCCGAGCTTAAGAGCCATGGCATCCTGGAGAAGAAATTCCTTGGAAAGACCAAGGTGATGCAGGGCAACTTTGAGATGAGTTACTTCCAGAAGGCCGACCGCCGTAGCCTCAGTGTGATACCTTGTCACAATAAGAAAGTCAAAGTGCTCACCAGCCAGCCCAAGGATTCCTACCAGATCGTAGAGAATGCCGACGGAACCAAGAGCATCAAGATTACAAACCCCGCCCGCTTCTGGGGTCTCAGTGACTTCCTTGTAATACAAGTTGGATAACTTTAATAGTATATAACCCGAATCTATAATCCGTGTGCCCCGTCTGTCAAGGCGTGTGGCACACGGATTATATTTCTTACATGCAGTATCTATTATTATGTTGAAAAAACTCGCTCTTCTGCTGTGCCTGACTTTTTTGTTGGTAACAAGCTCTCTTGCAAAAAATGACGCTCCTCAGTTTGACCCGCCCCACTGGTGGGCAGGAATGCATGACCCCTCCCTGCAGATACAGGTGCACGCGCCCGGTATACGCTCCTCCGAGGTGTCTCTCGCTCCCTATGAGGGAGTGAGCATCGACAGTGTCGCCCGTCTTGACGGCTCACCCAATTACCTGTTCATTTATCTGAATGTGACTCCTGCGGCTGAACCCGGCAAACTTAAATTCACATTTTCACGGGGTAAGAAGAAACATACGTATGCCTACGAGCTGCGCGGCCGCCGCAAGCAGAAAGGAGCGCAAGGCTTCTCTGCGGCCGATGTGCTCTACATGATCATGCCCGATCGCTTTGCCAATGGCGATCCCTCCAATGATCTCGTGAAGGATATGAACTTTCCCGTGGGAGCCACACGCGAAAATCTCAACATGCGTCACGGCGGCGACCTCAAGGGCATAGCCGATCACATTGACTTCATCGACTCTCTTGGTGTTACGGCAGTGTGGCTCAATCCTGTCCTGGAGAATGACATGCCGCATGGATCCTACCATGGATATGCCACTACCGACTACTACAAGGTAGACCCCCGTTTCGGCACCAATGCCGATTATGTAGCCCTCATCGACTCCCTGCATGGCAGGGGCATAAAGACCGTGATGGATATGATATTCAATCATTCCGGATCAGAGCATATATGGTTTAAGGACAGGCCGTCGTCCGACTGGTATAACCTGCCCGAAGGCTATGAGCAGACCAATTACCGGCTTTCCACCATTACCGATACCTATGCCTCGGATTATGACCGCCGCCTGAGCACCGACGGATGGTTCGTGCGCGAGATGCCCGACCTGAATCAGCATAATCCTCATCTTATGAAATATCTCATCCAGAATGCACTGTGGTGGGTGGAAGAGGCTCAGATAGATGGCATACGCATGGATACTTATCCCTATGCCGACCGCAAAGCGATGGCCGACTGGATAGATGCCATGCTTGCCGAGTATCCCGACTTCAATATTGTAGGCGAATGCTGGTTTGGCGATCCCGCAGGCGTGGCTGCCTGGCAGCGTGGCTCATCGCTGGCCGGGGAGGGCGAAGACACGCATCTGCCCGTAGTGATGGACTTCCCCCTCATGATAAAGAGTCGCGGACTCGCTCCATATACTGAGCAGACCGATCCCTGGAACGGTCTTAATAAGATATATGACCATGTAGCGCTCGATTACATTTATGCCGACCCCATGAACCTGTTGCGCTTTCTTGACAATCACGACACGGAGCGCATGATTCTTGAAGTGCCCGATACTCTCGGCCCCTGGAAGCAAGCCATGACCTTGCTGCTGACCTTGCCCGGAATTCCTCAGGTATACTATGGCACAGAGCTGCTTATGGCGGGCGACCGCAAGGCGGGCGACGGAAATGTGCGCCGCGACATGCCCGGAGGCTGGCCCGGAGATACGGTGAACGCATTCGTGCGCGAAGGCCGCACCCCCTTGCAGAATGAAGCGCTTGACTTCCTGTCGGCACTTATGCAGTGGCGTAAGGGCGCGGCGGCGATAGCGCGAGGCAAGATGAAGCATTTCATGCCATCCAACGGACTGTACCTGTATAGCCGCTACACTCCTGAGGGAGAAGAGGCGATAATCATGCTTAACGGACAGGATAATTCTCTCTCAATAGACATGAAGCGGTATGCCGAAGTCCTCACTCCGGGACGTAGCTACCGGGATGTTCTATCGGGCGATGTAATCATTCCCTTGCCCGATGGAGACTCATCCGCTGAGATGACTTTCACCCCAAGGCAGATTCTTATTCTTGAGCCTGTGCGGTGATATGCGGTATCTCTAAGAAAGATAGCCGGATAAATCGGCAGTTTTTTATGAACTCATTTCTTCCCGGAGTGTTTAATATGATGAAGACAAGATATAAATATCTTATAAAGATTATATATTTATGAAAAAGACATTATTCACAATGGCGACCGTGGCGATGTGCGCAGGCATGTTGGTGTCATGCGGCAGCAAGCAGGCGGAGAATGACACCACAGGTGTGGAAGAAGAAGTGGTGGGCGAGGTTATCGACATGCCTTCCGAGAGTTCAGCTGCCTCCGGCACAGAGATAGCCGCGGCAGAGGCGGAAGCCGTTGTTCCGGAGACAGCCTCAGACATTTCCGCGAAGTAACATATTACAACGACTTATATTTAAAGAAGCCCGTGCATCAATAAGGATGTGCGGGCTTCTTATGATTGGGCCAGGCCAAAAAAGTCTCAGTAAAAGTACCGGTATGTCAAAAAAAAATTGTAATTTTGGCCTAAGAAAATGCTATCCGAATCGTGAGATGAAGAATTTTTGGCGTAAGATAGTGCTTATCAGTGGCTTGGCTCTTGCTTTATCGGCCTCTTCGCTGCATGCCCGCACCTCTTGGGAGAGTGTGCGCACAGAGCGTGTGACTGAAGCCAAGTCAGTGTTGCGCACTACCGAGCTTGAGGTGAAGGCATCAAGAGGCCAGATTTTTGTCACCACCACCCGCCCGGTGCAGGTCAAGGTATTCAGCATTCTCGGCCAGCTTGTCTCCCAGGAGAACATTCCGGCCGGCACGAGCCGTCTTGCTCTCGGTGCGCATGGCATCTATATAGTTAAGATAGGAGATCTCACGTGTAAGGTTGCACTATGATTATGTCGCTAATTTAAAATCTAATATAAAAACACCGTGCCGCTTCTCGCGGCCAAAACATTCTTATCATGGCAGATACAAATATTGATTGGGCCAACCTGTCGTTCTCTTACATGAAGACCGATTATAATGTGCGTTGCACTTACAAGGATGGCCAGTGGGGCCCCGTAGAGGTTTCAGACTCCGAATACGTGCCCATGCATATCGCCGCATCCTGTCTGCACTACGGCCAGGAGTCCTTTGAGGGTCTCAAGGCTTTCCGTGGGGAAGATGGTAAAATCCGCATATTCCGTCTTGAAGAAAATGCAAAGCGCTTCATTCGCAGCGCCGAAGGAATAAGCATGCAGCCCATGCCCGTAGAGAAATTCCGCGAGATGGTGCTCAAAGTGGTGGAACTCAACAAGCGCTTCGTGCCCCCTTATGGCTCAGGTGCATCGCTCTATATCCGTCCGCTTGAGATAGGAATTTCAGCCCGTGTAGGCGTGAAGCCCGCCGATGAATACATGGTAATCATGCTCGTGACCCCCGTAGGCCCATACTTCAAGGCCGGCTTCAAGCCTACAAAAGTGTGCATGAGCAGAGAGTATGACCGTGTTGCGCCCAAGGGCACCGGTTCAATCAAAGTGGGTGGCAACTATGCCGCTTCGCTTGTGGCCGGAGAGAAGGCTCACGAACTCGGTTACTCAGTAATGCTCTATCTTGATCCCAAAGAGAAAAAGTATCTTGACGAGTGTGGCGCCGCCAACTTCTTCGCAATCAAAGATAACACATATATCACTCCTGCATCGGAGTCCATCCTTCCCTCCATCACCAACATGAGTCTGTGTCAGATTGCCGAGGATCTCGGTCTGAAAGTGGATCGCCGTCCTATCAGACTTGAGGAGCTTGAGACGTTTGAAGAGGCTTCTGCCTGTGGCACGGCAGCCGTATGCTCGCCCATATGCCAGATTGATGACATAGACACCGGCAAGAGCTACACATTCGGAAAGGCTGATGAGGCCGGACCCATAACTACGAAGCTCTATAACCAGCTGCGTGGAATTCAGAACGGAGACTTGGAAGACACTCATGGATGGTGTGACATCCTGCCTGAATAATCATCTGATTTCAAACATGATATACTAAAAGGAAGGGAGCTTTGCTCTCTTCCTTAATTTTATGAGAAATTTACTCGAAAAATATACCTGCGGGAATTCGCGCCTTCTCCATATCCTCACTGAGCACAGTGAGGCAGTGCGTGACCTGGCCTTGGAGATAGCGTGCAACCGCAACCTTGACGTAGATCGGGAATTTATAGCGGAGGCCGCCATGCTTCATGACATAGGAATAGTGAAATGCGACGCTCCTTCCATCTCTTGCTTCGGCACGCTTCCATATATATGTCACGGCACTGAAGGTGCTCGTATTTTGCGCCTTGAAGGACTGCCGAGGCATGCTCTTGTAGCCGAGAGGCATACCGGCGCCGGAATATCAGCCTCGGAGATCGTGGCCCGGAATCTTCCCATACCGCCCGGAGACTATCTTCCCATATCGCTTGAAGAGAAACTTATATGTTATGCCGACAAGTTCTACTCCAAAAGCCGAGATCTCCGCGAGCACAAGCCTCTGGAGAAAATAAGGGCGCAGATGGCGGAGCACGGTGCCGGGACGGCCGCCCGCTTCGCCGAGCTTGAACTTCTCTTTGGAGATCCCTTCACTAAAAAACATTAAATAGAGGAGGCACCCGCTCAATACGTCAAATAAAATAGTTAATTTTGCAGATTATTAGTTAAACCTGAAACAACATTTTGCGGCAAGTAATTGTCTATATATTCGCACTTCTGCTCGTGGGCATTGCCTACGCGTCATCGCAGCTTCCGGGGCGGCCCGTATCGACATCCGCGGAGATGGAGATAAGTGAGACCGATACCCTGGCCGATGTGGCGGTAGAGCCTTTGGGAGAAATGAGTCCCGACACAGTGCGGCCGGATTTTATTCCCGGCCGGCTCTCTCGCACTCTTCGTGGCAGGGGAGACTCCGACACTATTGCCGCCGACACTTCACGCCAGGCCGTGAGCCGCTTTGTGCGTACCAAAGTAGATCTTGAGCAGCCTGTCGACTTCAGTGCGGCCGACTCTCTGGTGCTCATAGGCCGCGACAAGGCATACATGTATGGCAACAGCACAGTGCGCTATGGCGAGATAAATCTCAATGCCGGGCGCATAGAGATGCAGATGGATTCATCCACAGTGATTGCCACCTCATCACCCGTCGACTCAATCGCCTCAGGCGATACCGAAGTTCCGGAGGATTATCCTGTATTTTCCGATGGCTCAGGCGATTATCAGAGTAAGACAATGAAGTATAACTTCCGCACAGGCAAGGGCTTCATCACCGATGTGATCACCGAGCAGGGAGAAGGTTACCTCACCGGGGCCATGACCAAGAAGATGGATGACGGCTCATTTAATCTCGCCGGCGCTCGATACACCACCTGCGATGACCATGAGCATCCCCACTTCTATTTTCAGGTGACTAAGGGCAAGATGCGTCCCGGAAAGAATATAGTGACCGGGCCTGTATACATGGTGCTTGCCGATGTGCCGCTTCCCCTGGCGCTGCCATTCGGCTTTTTCCCCTTCAGCAAGAAATATTCAAGCGGCATAATCGTGCCCTCTTTCGGCGATGACTACAACCGCGGTTTCTATCTGCGGGACGGAGGCTACTACTTTGCCATCAACGACAATGTGGATCTGGCACTTCGCGGAGAGATCTACACCCGAGGATCATGGGGCCTTTCGGCTCATTCCAATTATGTCAAGCGCTACCGTTATCGCGGAGTCTTTGACCTCTCTTACATCACCACTATCTATGGCGACAAGGGGGATCCCGATTACTCAAAGCAGAACAACTTCCGTGTAGCCTGGACGCATACACAGGATCCCAAAGCCAATCCCAACCTGAATTTCTCGGCATCCGTAAACTTCACTACGTCGGGATATACGCGCAACGACCTGAATTCATATTATAACAACTCATTTACAGAGAATACCAAGAGCTCGACTGTCAATCTCACTTACAGGATTCCGCAGTCGAAATGGAGCTTCTCAGCTACTGCAAGCATAGCACAGCGCACACAGGACAGCACGCTTTCCGTATCTTTCCCCAATTTCACTGTGACCATGAGCCAGACCAACCCCTTCCGCCGTAAGAAAGCCGTGGGGGCTGAGCGATGGTATGAAAAGATAAGGCTCTCTTATTCCGGACAGTTTCAGAATTCACTCACGGCGCAGCAGGATCAATTCTTCAAGAAAAACCTTATAAAGGACTGGCGCAACGCCATGAAGCATTATATGCCGGTGAGCGCCACATTTTCCATATTCAAATATATAAACATCTCTCCCTCCATCACGCTCAACGACCGCATGTATTCTTCCAAGATCAGGCGCAGTTGGGATCCCGGGGCTTCTGCCGAAGTGTGCGACACCTCCTATGGCTTCTACAACGTATTCGACTTCAATGCATCAGTGTCACTCGACACCAAGATATACGGTTTCTGGAAGCCGATGAAATTTCTCGGCGACAAGATCCAGATGATACGCCATGTGCTCACACCCACCATCTCCCTCACCGCCTCGCCCGATTTCGGCGCATCCATGTGGGGGGTGTACGGCTCATATCAGCGTCCCGATCTGCAGGGCAATATGGAGACTGTGGATTACAGCTATTTCTCTCACGGCCTGTTTGGCATTCCGAGCCGTGGCAAGCAGGGAGTGCTCTCTGTGAATCTCGCCAATAATCTCGAGATGAAAGTGAAGAGTGATTCCGACTCCACAGGAGTGAAGAAGATATCCCTCATAGAGAACCTGCAGATCTCGCAGAGCTATAACTTTGCCGCCGATTCTTTGCGCTGGAGCAATATCAACACTTCGATATTATTGCGTCTTACCAAGAACTTCAATCTCAATCTTCAGGCCACCTGGGATCCTTACACCTATGGCCTCTCATCGTCCGGCACTCCGGTGCGCATAAACCGCACACGCCTTCAGGCACACAAAGGCATAGCTCGTCTTTCAAGTGCAGGCACATCATTCAGCTATACGATCAATCAGGATACTTTCCGGAGGAAAAAAGGATCTTCAGCCTCCGCCACAGGCGAAGCTGCCCCCGGAGATGACGTAGGCGGAGAGCGAGATGAGGAGGATCAGGTGTCGTTTGCCGAGCAGGCGGCAGCGCGAAGAAAGAAAAACGCGCGCAAGGAGGACTCCGATGCCGATGCCGACGGATATGAACCCTGGTCGGTGCCCTGGTCGGTAAGCCTGAATTACTCGGTGGGCTACGCCTACGGCGATTTTAATTATAACAGGATGGAATTCAATGGCCGGTGGACGCAGAATCTGTCGCTATCAGGCAACATACGTCCTACGAAGAACTGGAATTTTAATTTCTCGGCTTCCTATAACTTTGAGCTTCATAAGATCGCCTACATGAATTGCTCCATTTCCCGAGACCTGCATTGCTTTACGCTCACGGCGAGCTTCGTGCCAGTAGGGCCCTATAAGAGCTATAATTTCCGCGTGGCAGTGAAGTCTTCAATACTCAGAGACCTTAAATATGATAAACGCTCATCCAATTCCAATGGTGTGACGTGGTATTAATGGGTAAAAATGCGGGCAAAAGTTAAATTGAAATTTGCTACAAGGCGTTTGGAGAAAATGATAAATGTGTCATAATAGAAGATCGCGTTTCTTATAATCGCGCTGATATAGCATTTAATGATAGAAATATTACCATAGAACCACTCAGAGGATTAACTGTTGTTAACCAAATTTAACAGTTGGGGGGGGTAAAATTGGAATTTAGTAACTAACTTTGCACGACCAAATCGTGTGCATGACAGAGTGGGATTTTTGAGTGCATGTCATAATGAACTAACCGTGGCATTCACTCCAACTGCTATAAACTTACTTGTGTGGTCTGTTCACGATGACTTAGCTTAAGCGTTTGCTTAACGGCTTGCATATATTGTTGTTTGGAGTGTGCCTGATGAGGCATGCGGATCAGATATAAAGGATTTTACGATATATAGTCACTTATGAAACATATCATTACAGTCATTATTATAATGACGGCTGCATTGTGTGCCAAAGGTCAGTTTGCTGTCAAGACAAATTTGCTGTATGATGCCACTACCACCCCAAATATCGGGGCGGAGTTGCGTGTAGGCAGCCGCTCGACAGTCAATCTGGTCTACGGTCTGAATCCCTGGACCTTCAGTAGCGAGACACATGGCCAGCGCAAGGCAAAGCACTGGGTGCTCATGCCCGAATACCGCTGGTGGACATGTTCCGCTTTCAACGGTCATTTCCTGGGCGTACATGCCTTCGGCGGGCAGATGAATGCCTCCAATGTCAGCATCCCTTTGCCGGGAGGCTTCTTCGGAGGAGACAATATCGCCTCCGAAGTGAAACGCCACCGTTATCAGGGCGAGTTTGCCGGAGTCGGTCTCACATATGGCTATCAATGGATTCTGTCGAGACATTGGAATCTTGAGGCGGAAGTAGGAGTAGGCTACGGGCATGTGTGGTATGACAAATATTCCTGTGAGGAATGTGTGGGCAAGATAGGATCGGGCGGCACGAATTATGCCGGACTCACCAAGCTTGGCCTATCAATAATGTATGTGTTCTGATATAAGGAATCAGGCATCTTCCCACATTAAAGTATTATCAAAATCTATTATGAAACGCATCAGTAATATTCTTATTCTCATAGCTTTGATTCCATTGTGTGCCGTGGCATCCGCTACCGCGGGGCGTCTTGGAAGCTCGGGTCTCAAATTATCGAGAGCCGGGGAAGATCTTTTTGTCACTACTGATCTTGTGCTTGACTCGCTGCATTTGAGTGGCAACAGACAACTGTATGTCACGCCTGTAGTGGAGGGGCCGGGCGACAGGCAGGTTGTTCTTCCCTCAGTGCTGATAAATGGCAGGAACATGCACTACGCCTATAAGAGGGGATCATTGCCCAAGGATCAGACTCTGCGATATAATGTGGCCTATGAGGTGCGCCGTCACAACGGCAAGCCGCAGACTCTGAGTTATAAGGCATCGGTGCCTGTGGAGTCATGGATGATGAGTCCGGAGGCAACACTGCGTCTTGTGGTCGACACGTGCGGGTGCGGGCATGCATACGGGTCTTCCTTGGGAGAGCCGCAGCCTCTTGACCTTAATCCGGCTCCGCGCATGCGAGTGGCATATATCTCACCTGAGGTGACCGAACAGCCGGTGTCAGTGCATGAAGGACGCGCCAGAGTGCAGTTTGAAGTGGATCGCACGGAGCTTCATCCGGAGCCGTATATCTGCCGCAACGGACAGAGAATAGACAACCGCGCGCAACTCCGCATCATAGAGGATTCCGTGCGTTATGCGCTCAGCGACCCCAATGTGGAGATCGCTTCAATCAACATATGCGGCTATGCCTCGCCTGAGTCCCCCTACATGCACAATGAGAGTCTGGCCACCAATCGCTCCCGCTCTCTGGCCGAATACATAGGCCTGCGCTTCAATCTCCCTTCAGAGCGATGCACCTATAGCTCTGTGCCCGAAAACTGGGCTGAATTCCGCGAGCTGGTGGCAGAAGCATCCGACATTACCGAAAAGCAGCGTGCCGATCTGCTCGCACTGATCGACAGGCCTGCATACGGCCCGGTGGATTATGATGCCAAGGAGCGGGAGCTGAAGACTGATCCCCGGTTTGCAGCGCTTTATCGGAGCAAGATACTCCCCGGATGGTTTCCGCAATTACGATGCACGCAATTTGCGATAAGCACACGTCTCAAGCCGCTATCCGACGCCGAGCTTGACAAGGTGATAGATACTACGCCGGAGCTTATGACTCTCAATCAGATGTTCAGAGTGGCGCGTCTTTATCCCGAAGGCTCACAGCGCTTCAACGATGTCATAGAGATAGCCCGCAGATATTATCCCGAAGATCCTGTAGCCAATCTCAATGCCGCAGTCGCCGCCTTGCACCGAGGTGACTTACAGCAGGCAGAGTCAATGCTTGAAAATGCGGGCGACAGCCCCAGGGTATGGAATGCCCGCGGAGTGCTCGCGGCTCACGAAGGAGACTTTGAGGCGGCGGCACGGTATTTCCGCATGGCCGGAGATCTCCCGGAGGCACTCGAGAATCTGAAGATGATTGAATATTGAATCGAAAAACTTCATAATAATATAATCAATAACTTAACCCTTTAACATTTAATTTATGAACCTCAAGAAGTTTCTGATCGGAGCCATGCCGGCGCTCATGCTGGCCAGCTGTGCTTCAGATGAACCTACGGTCAACAATGATCGCGGTGAGGGCGGAAGCACTTATGCCAAGATTCGCCTGCAACTCACTACTGCCACCCGCAGCGGCACGGTTGACTATGATGATCCTACGAATTCTGAAGACGGATTCGAAATAGGCCAGGTGTATGAGAACACTATTAATGACGTGACTCTTGTGCTTGCCACCTATGACAATGTGGCCGGAACCTACAAGCCTGTGGCTACAAGCACGAAGGGTGTGGTGCAGCCCGATGCCAATCCCTCGGATCAGCCGGCTCAGAATCCTGTGTATACCATTATGTTCCAGGATGAGGATATAGTGAGCCTGCATGGACAAAAGGTCTATGTCTTCGCATATTGCAATTCCTCTGTGGGCGAAGCTGACATCATGGCTGCCTCTGACCTCGCTTTGATGGAGGGTGTGATCAATAACCCCGACCGCGATGACGTGTGGAAGAGCGGCGGATTCCTGATGGTGAATGCACCCAATAAAGGTGTGCCTTCAGTGACTCTCCCTGCAGAGGAGGAGCTGATAAATGATTACAACACTCCTGAGAAGGCTCTCGATCTTGGAGTGGTGAACGTATCACGAGTGGCATCCCGCTTCGACTTCAAGCAGGTGAACGGCAACGTCTATTCCATCTTCAATGTGAATGACGCCTCCGACAAGATCGCCGAGATTCAGCTTCTTGCCATGGCTCCCATAAATATCGCCAAGGATTTCTACTATCTTCCCCGAGTGTCGGAAGATGGCCAGACTCCCTGGACGGTGTGTGGCATCGAGCGCCCCGACAACTGGGTTGTGAGTCCCAACTATGCCGACAAGACTCCCGGCAATGCCTTGAATCTTCTGTCAAACTATCTCTATCAGGCTTATGGCCACAACTATGGTGATGAAACCTACTATAGCTATACGACCATGGCTGCTTTCGACAAGATGGATGATGACAATGATGAGAACTGGGGCACTAATATGCAGGGTGGCAATGCCGGTTACAAGATCTGGCGTTATGTCTCCGAAAACACTCTTCCCTCTATAAGCGGCCAGGTAAAGGGCCTCTCCACCGGAGTGGTGTTCAAGGCGGAGATCCTCAACCCCAAGGCTGAGTCGAACATGGCTGTGGCAATGGAGGCCAAGAAAGCAGTGTATGCCTACAACGGCACCTATTACGGTGATGTGGAGGCTCTGCGCGCGGTTGTAGCCAAGATGCCTGAAAACTCTACCATGCGCAAGGATTTTGAGAAAGTGTTTGGTGCAGAGTCATTGATCATCGATGAGGATACAAAGGAATTCAAGAATCCCATTTCCGACTGCACTCCGACAGCCAATGACGGCACATTCAAGATTCTGCGTCCCACTATAGGCTCTGATGGCGCGGCTCACTACTACGTATACTATGTGTACTACAACCGTCATAACGACAATGGCGTGCCCACTCAGATGAGCGCAATGGAGTTTGCCACAGTGCGCAACAATATCTACAAGCTCGCTGTGACCTCCATCTCCGACTTCGGTCATACATCTGATCCCGGCGATGATCCCGATCCTGAGAATCCCGGTGATCCCGATGAAGAGCCCAAGACCTACTTCAAGGTGTCTTGTCGCGTAGTGCCCTGGATGGTGCGTGTGAACAATATCGAATTCTGATAACATTCTTTTTCCTCTCCTCATTTATCCATATACGCTTTGATCGGCGTATATGGAACCGACAACTACTCCTGAAACAGACATAAATTACTGTATTTACGATGAATAAAGATATTTTGAGACGGATAGAAAGAGGCCTTCTCGGTCTGCTTGTCGCAGTGATGGCATCGGTGTGCATGGTGTCATGCAGCGCCATTCTCGATGATGAGCCGGAGGCATGTCCCATGGGGCTTGAGATCCGTTTCGTGTATGACTATAATCTGGAACGGGCCAATGCTTTTCCGGCACAGGTGGACTGTCTTACCGTACATTTCTATGATGCCGAAGGAAACTATGTCATGACGCGCACCGAGACAACCGATGTGCTCTCCGATGAGAATTACCGCATGACAGTGGATCTTCCTGAGGGGGATTACCGCATAGTGGCCTATGGCGGCGCAGAATGCGACAAGGCCTCATTCAGGCACACGAAGGTGCCGTCGGAGGGCTCTGCCGACACTGATCTCGGCATGTACCTGCGTCCCGAATGTCTCCAGCCCGGCAATCCTGAAGGGCATCTGCATGACCATTTCTATGGCTCATTGCGGGTGAGTGTGAAGCGTGCGCCCGAGCGCCCGGCCGTGACGGTGAAGATGATGAAGAATACCAATCATTTTCGCTTCATACTGCAGCATATGACGGGAGAGCCGCTCGACGGACTCGACTATGACTTCAGGATAGAGGATGACAACACTCTCTTTGACCATGACAATATGCTCCTGGAGAACGGTGGTGTGACTTACACCCCCTGGGCTTGTGGCAGTATAAAAGTAGGCACTATGGATGAGCCCGACGCTGCCGCAGAGCGGACGGTGGTCAAGGAAGTCCAGATAGCATATGCGGATCTGAGCACTTCGCGCCTCATGACTGTGCGCTCTCCCAGACTCACTGTCACTCACAAGGCATCGGGCAAGGAATTGATAAGCATACCGCTCAACAATTATCTGCTTGCCTTGCGCAGCGAGCATTTCAGCTGGTGTGGCAATCAGGAGTTTCTTGACCGAAAGAGCGATTGGCAGCTCTTCTTCTTCCTTGATGATCCGCAACATTGGAATAAGGCGTTCATCCGCATTGACGACTGGACGGTGCGCATAAACGACATAACCGAATAATGCATCCGGAGGACTTGATACTATGAGATATACAGTATTGTCAATATCGATGCTCTCCCTTGCGGCGCTCTGTACATTGAGTGGATGCGTGGCTGATAGCCCTGAAGAGGGGAAACCGGCGGCATACACCCGGCTGCTTATGACGGTGAGCATTCCTACGACCGATATTGAGATCCCTGAGGCAAGGGTGCCTTCCGCCTCAGACGGTTTTGAGAATTTTGATAATGAAAAGGATAAGTGGGGTGTGCAAGGAGAGAATATCGAGACCCTGCGCATAATCATCCTTGATGGCGACGGCAATGTGGAGCATAATAGATTTTATGCGGATCTCGCCGATGCCGTGGCTGCCGGCGCGTATGAATACAAGGTGCGCAATAATGACCTGAAGACGGTGATACTTTTAGCAAATGAGGGGTATTATCTTCTTGATGAACAGGGCATGGAGATAGCCGGCGGCACAACTTCGCTGAGTCGTTATCTCAATTCTTTCCCTGAAAACTCGTACATTGATGCGGAGACTCTCAAGAGTCTTACTGTGGCTCTGAAGCATAACAGCCCTGATGACAAAGGCCTCTCGCTCAAGACACCTTTGCCCATTTCCGCCATATACAGTGAGTATGTCTCTACTTCCGGCGAGGATGAGTGCCTGGAGCGTGAATATATGATGCACCGTGCCGCTGTGAAGTATAGCTTCCGTATAATAAACAAATCAGATTTCAATCACACTTTAGAGGGAATACGCATTAACCGCATTGCCGACAGGGAGTTCGTGTTTCCTAATGCTACGTATACAGTCAATTCATTGGGCCATCAGGTGATAGAGAGCTATTCCACTCCGGCCACAGCCTCTGAGCAAGCCTATGAGAACGCCGATTTCAGGCTTGAGCTGGCGAAGAACATGACTCAGGCTGTGGCGGTGATGGATCCCATATATGTGCCGGAAGGGATTGTGGCCGAAGAGCCTCAGCAGGTGTCGATAGCACTGGATGGCGCACCTCTGCAGGTGTGGCGCGATCTCAAGTGGGTGATGCCGGGAGAGGATGAGGCTGCGGCACGCCCTATGGCAGACCTCCCGCGCAATACTCATGTGGTGGTGAATATCACCATCAAGGATGACAACACTCTTGACATGGTGGCCGAAGTGCAGCCTTATGCGGGAGTGGAACTCAGACCCTCCTTCGGGCTTGACCGTGACCCGGACGGCAATATTATCATAGAGCGCTATCCCGACGGCACTTACGACATAATAGATGATGGAGACCGAGTGACAAAGGATGCGGATGGCGATGAGGTGAAATATAAATTTGCCGACGGATCCTTGTACTGCGTGGAGACAGTGTATAAGGATTATATCCATGATTCCTCAGAGGTGGATTATGTCTATCACTTTGAGAAAGATTACTCGGGTGGCAACATGGTAATCATAAGAGCCAAGAGCACCGGAGGAACATATCATGGAGACACCATGCCGGAACATGAGCATGGTAAGGATGACAGGGCTGTCTTTGTGCTCAATAAGAAGGGCGATTTTGAGTATGTCACTTATGATGACGAGGGCAACCCCACGTATCATGACCATGACATGCTTGGCGATGAAATCATACAGGCCAACGGATTCCAGTTCCGTAATGTGGGAGAGATGAGCAAATATATAGGATCGTATGTGGTGCGCAAGGCTGATGGCACAGAGGAATTGCGCTATTATCTTGACGGACGTACGCTTGACTGGGAGACCGGAGTAGAGGGCATATCTACGCGGTCGAGTGCCGTCAGCGCAGCTGTGAAAGAGCATGTTCTCTCAGCCATGCGCATGGCCAACAGGCTTCCTCTTGACGTGCTAAATGGCCGGCTCAGATTGCATAGCCGGGAGTCAGCTCGTTAAGCATCCTCTTAATTAGAATGTTCAATAATATTTATGTACGCATTATCAAGATATAAATGTCTATTGCTGCTTCCCGTGCTTGCATTGCTGCTTGGAGGCTGCTATGATGATACTTTGGAGGCCCCATATCCCGGAGAGTATCCCGAGGGGGAAACAGAGGTGGGATTTTCCATTGATTTTGAGCCATATGAGACTCAGAGTGTGTCCACTCGTTCTAATCCTGGCGATGTGCTGGATAATATAGATGACTTATGTGTGGTGGCCTATGACCTGGAAGGCAATCTCATGGATGGTTTTCCAGTGGAGATATCTGCGGCGCATGGGCTTGAAATAACCAGCGTGCCACGTAAGAATTCCGATGCTTCCAACGGGAATTCCGCGCAAAGCTTCACTCTCAGAGCCACGTTCCGCATGAAGGTGCCGTATGGAAGATATTATATGTATGGCGTGGCCAATCTGGGGCGTCGTGATGACAGTGGCAACAGACTCACTACGACAATACGCGAGCTGTCGCCCGGCGGAAGCTATGCCGCTCATGTAGCGACTCGCGAGAGCTTTCTCAAAGCCGACATGATGTGGGATGAGACTAATTACCGGAATAATGCCCAGATGATGGGATATTTCACCGTAGGCGAGGAAAAGAAGTCGCCGTCTACCGGCCTTCAGACCAATAACAAGACCGTATCGGTAGACCGTCCGGGCATTACGCTGCATTCCTGGTTGCGCCGCTGTGCCTCTAAAATTACGCTTGACTTCGATGGCTCGGGGCTGCGAGACAATATAAACATCTATATAAAAAGGGTGACACTCCATGACATTCCCGACCGATGTGCGCTCGGCATGCCTAATGCGGCAGATTCCGATGACCCGTCTTTACCCCAGTTATTGACTTATAAAGGAGGAGACAACCGTCCTGACGGCAGGGGCGACCACATTGATTATGGCCATGGCGCTGACTATAACATGTGGCCTTACATATCGAAGGGCTCTCCGAAGCTCAAGGATAGTAATGGTAATGATGTGGATTTTCATTCGGAGACGGCCGATGCCATGTATCTTTATGAAAACATGCAGGGCGAAACGGAAGATGACAAGACCAATAAGGAGCAGCACCCTACCTCAGGAGGCCTTGTTGTGGGTGCCGATGAGAATAAAGATAATGTAAAGGATGGCAGCTACATAGAGGTGGAGGCATATTACAGCCATGTCTCGAGCACCATGGTGTCGAAAGGCAAAATCATCTATCGCTTCATGCTGGGCAAGGATGAGCGCAACAACTTCGATGTGGAGCGCAATCACCATTATAAGATCACGATGTGTCCCAGAGGTAATGGCAATGATGTGGACTGGCACATAGAATATAAAGAGGATCCCGGGTTTGAATTCAAGGATCCGTATTATGTGTCATATCTGTATAATCATGACTCCACGCTCAGGTTCCGCTACAAGCCTGTGCATGGTGAGGAGATAGCTTCCATTGATGCCGAGATTGTGGGTAATAACTGGTGGCCCGACAATGCGTCGCATGCATCGGATGTGGCAGCAGTGCATAATCCTCTGGATGTCGCCAATAACGAGCATCTTGATCCATTGAATGCCTCGTTTACACGCAATAGATTTGTTGACGGCAACGGCATAAGTCGCACCCGTTATCTCGGCAACGGCTTTCTGTCGCTGAGGGCTACCAATGCGACTGTGCTTAACATCGAAGACATGGCTGCCGGGTATAGCGCTCAGACGTGGGAGTCCAACGGCTTTACCAAGTATGATAACGGCCGATACATGAACGACAATTATTTTTATGGATTTGTCAATGATTTCTCTAATACGGCTGATAAGAACAAGATGGATTGCAGCCGGCGGACGTATTATTTTGATGGTGTGCCCGATGCTACCAACACCGGCAGAGAGGCATATAATGTAGAAAAGCTGCCCGACGGATCACTTCGTTTCAACCTGCCGATGTTCACCCGGGCCAAGAACCTGGTGAAGTCTTCAGCCTACACAGGTAACAATCCATATGAATCCTCATCACGTACGGCTTATGTCAGGATTACTGTCCATTTCAAGGGAGGGGGATCCGACAGCCAGATTCTTAGAGTAGAGCAAGTGCCACGCATCATGAATCCCAAGGGCATCTACCGCAGATCAGGCAATAATGAGAATTTCGAAGTGATTCTGACTGAGCAAACCTCCGACAATGGAGATGAGTTCAGGGCTTTTGAATCGGATGGTTCATGGATGGCAGAGGTGATAGGCGATGAGAATTTCATCAATCTCAATGGCCGCAGCACGATAAAGGGTGCTTCCGGCTCATTGATAAAATTCAATGTGCGTTTCAATAAGATGAACCGTGATGACAAGGTGCGCAATGCAGTGATAAGAGTGCGCTATCACAATTACTCATGCGTGCATCTTATCTATGTGCGCCAGGGCTATTCCTCACAGGCTATAGAGCCGAGTGGGGTGGAATGGCACACGACCAACATGGTGTATGACGGTGTGGAAGGAGAAGACCCGAGAGATGAAGGCTCGCTCTTTAAGTTTGGAAATCTTACAGATCCCATCGATGTAATTAACAATATCTATACCACTGCAGGAGTGGCTCCCGCTCTCATGTCTTTCGGCCCACGACCATCCTATAAAATAGCTACAGCCGACATAATGAACTGCAACAAAGAGCCAAAGACATGGGATGCTATCACATGGAACGCCGGTGGATTCCCTTCCGAGTCGGGCATAGCGACAATGAGTGATTTTGAGAAGCTCTATCGCACTGAGCATGTGCAGCAAGGCTTTGGAGTCTTATATGCCGACGGCGCTACTACCACGCAGATGAAAGCAGATGATGTATATGGCTATTGCCGCCATGATGATCCTGAAGTGCGCGACAAGAGAGGAATGTGCGGAGTATTTGTGTACTATTGGAATCAAAGTGCGCATTCTCCTTACAATTGCCGCAGCATCTTCCTGCCCGTGGGCCGCTCAGGTTATGGGCACCGTCGTTCGGTTGATGACCGGGGAACAGGCACTCTGCGATATTCCTGTGGACGTTGTGAACTGTTCGCTCCCAGTCTGATGCCATGGATGCCACTCTTCTATGACCTGTATATGCGCAAAGGAGCTATTTATTATGCCCGCTCGCTTGCCGCTGCCACTGAAATCACAGGAGCGGCAGCCTCCGATGCCATAGGTCTTGATATGAATTTTTTCACGTTTGATGTCAATCTCATCACCAAGGCCAATGTAAAGAACGGAGCCGATGCATGCTTCTTGCGCAGAGTGGGAGCACAGTCACGTCCCTCAAAGTCCGTGAGAAAGACACGAGGGATATAGTCAACTGTAAAAAAGGCTTTACAACCTAACTACCATATAAATAATTTGTGCTACCTTTGTCGATATGAGAATATTGACAAAGGTATTTTGCATGTTTGCGTCAGCGCTATTGGCAAGCAGTTGTATCACCGACAGGGAAGAACCGGCTTTTTCCTTGTCCTCAGGCGATGCTTTGCCGGCATTTGAGGTGGAATTGTCTGACGGCCGCATCATTTCATCTTCCATGCTTTCAGGGCAAGTGGGAGTCATCACCTTTTTCAACACAAGCTGTGAGGATTGTCAGCGGGAACTTCCGGAAGTGCAGCGGGCATATGAGGCATTGGGAGACCGGGCCGAATTCGTGTGTATAGCCAGGGAGGAGGATTCCGTGACGATAGAAGCCTACTGGAATACCGCAGGTTTAACCATGCCTTATTCCCCACAATGCGACAGGGCTGTGTATGCGATGTTTGCCTCCTCCGGCATTCCGAGGATATATGTCACAGCTCCCGATGGCCGCATATATGCCTGTTTCTCCGATGCGGATCAAGTGTCAGCCTCGGATATTGAAACAGCCATAGAGGCAGCTGCGGCTCGGCATGAGTCATTAAAAAGTTGGAAGTAAATTTGGCAGGGTCGTGATTAATGGTTAACTTTGTAAAAAAATGGGAGAAGCATGACCGCCAACTTACCCGAGCTGCTGAATAGACTTTCCGGCAAGTGTGAAATACTTACCGAGAGATATGACCTTGTCAGAAAGCAACGGGATGAGGCTATCGCCAGGTGCGATGAGCTTCAGGCCATAGCAGACTCGCTCAAAGCTCAACTCCAGCAGGCTAATACTGAAATTGAGTATCTGCGCATTTCTCATAAGATTGCGCCCACGGAGGAGGATGCACTCCAGGCTCAGGTCATACTTACTGCAATGATTAAGAAAATAGACAAGTGCATCACGCGTCTGCGCAACGATTGATACATGTTGTGCGGGGGGCATGCCACTTAAATATACATGCAGGAGACTGACAAAATAAAGATGCGCGTGAAGATAGCCGGCTTGAGCATTCCGCTCACAGTGGCTTTCAAGGATCAGGATCATGTGCGAGAGACGGAGACACGTATAGCCGAACTCTTCGATAACTGGCGGCGCATGTTTCCGGCAAAATCCACAGAGGAATTGCTGGCTATGATGACGTATCAGTATGCCTCCTACTATCTGGTGCTCACACGCAGTCGTGACAAGATCGCAGAGCAGCTTCTTGACTTTGAAAAAGTGCTCGACAGAGCGGTTCTCTCTACGGAATGATGCTTCGGTATCCTTGAAGGGAGTCAGAAAGTAGTATATTTCTTTTCTTGATTTATTGCGATACTCTCATGCCTTTTTTGACACAGAGGCAGGTTGTGTGATGTCATGTGTTGATGTCTCTGCCGGTTTCTGTGTCGGAATGTGATATTGAGTTTTTCTTAGTAATTAATTATAAAACTAATATTTTAATGAGTATTACAATAATATGGGTCATTGTGGCAGCCATAGTCGCTCTTATAGCCGGCTATTTCTTCGCATTGTCCCGCAGTAAGAGCAATGCTTCCTCAGAGGCTAATATAATTCTGGAGGAGGCTCGCAATCAAGCGTCGGTAATTAAAGAAAAGAAGCTTCTTGAAGCGCGGGAGCAAGAAATGCAGATAAAGAATGAGGCTGAGAAGCAGGCTTCCCAGCGTCTTCAGAAAGTGCAGACGGCCGAGGCGCGCCTCAAGCAGCGTGAAATGGACTTGAATCGGCAGCAGAGTGACTTCGGCAAGCGGCGTAAAGAAGTGGAGGATCTTTCTTCCCGACTGGAAAAAGAGGCACAGGCTATAGAATCGCGTTCGGCCGAAGTAGAGCGTATGCATGCCGAAGCACTTGAGAAGCTTGAGCATCTTTCAGGCCTGAGTGCGGAGGAGGCTAAGGAGCGTCTGGTGGAGAGCCTTAAGGATGAGGCCAAGACAGCAGCCGCTTCTTATATCAATGACATAATGGATGACGCCAGGATTTCAGCTTCCAAAGAGGCGAAGCGTATAGTGATTCAGAGCATCCAGCGAGTGGCTACTGAGACTGCGGTGGAGAATAGCGTTACGGTATTCCATATTGATTCCGATGAGGTGAAGGGCCGCATCATAGGCCGCGAGGGGCGTAACATACGCGCTCTTGAAGCGGCTACCGGCATAGAAATTATTGTAGATGACACGCCTGAAGCCATAGTGCTTTCCGGTTTTGATCCTGTGCGTCGAGAGATTGCTCGGCTGGCATTGCATCAGCTTGTGGCCGATGGCCGTATACATCCGGCTCGCATTGAGGAGGTTGTGGCCAAGGTGCGCCGCCAGGTAGAGGAAGAAATAATCGAGACGGGCAAGCGCACGGCGATTGACCTTGGAATCCATGGCCTGCATCCGGAGCTGATACGCATGGTGGGCCGCATGAAATATCGCTCCTCTTACGGGCAGAATCTTCTCCAGCATTCACGCGAGACAGCCAATCTCTGCGCTGTGATGGCATCGGAACTCGGACTCAATCCTAAGAAAGCGCGTCGTGCCGGACTGCTTCATGATATAGGTAAAGTGCCTGATGATGAGCCCGAACTGCCACACGCTCTGTTGGGAATGAAGATGGCTGAGAAGTTCAAGGAAAAACCCGATATATGTAATGCGATAGGAGCTCACCACGATGAGGTCGAGCAGACCTCATTGCTGGCGCCGATCGTGCAGGTGTGCGATGCCATTTCCGGTGCCCGTCCCGGCGCGCGCAGGGAGATTGTAGAGGCTTATATCAAGCGCTTGAATGACCTTGAGCAGCTTGCTCTCTCTTACCCGGGTGTGATCAAGACTTATGCAATACAGGCGGGACGCGAACTCCGCGTGATTGTGGGCGCGGAAAAGATTTCAGATGTAGAGACTGAAAAGCTTTCGGCCGAAATTGCCCGCAAGATTCAGGATGAGATGACCTATCCGGGACAGGTGAAGATTACGGTCATTCGCGAAACCCGTGCTGTAAGCTACGCCAAGTAAAAATAAGTATGTCGGAACAGAAAGATAACGGCATCCGGGAAGTTGAGCCGCAGTCTCCGTGCAACTCCTCCGCTTGTTGCGGGCGTTGCAAGGAGGCTCCGCGGGGCAATATGTCGGCGATAAATTGGCTGGACGGTATCTCCGGGGTTGCCGATTATGATATTGTGGAGGTGCAGTTCAAGAATACCCGCAGGGGGTTCTTTCGCAATTCTGCGCATCTGGATCTTCATATAGGTGACACTGTGGCTGTGGAAGCCACCCCGGGACATGACATAGGCAAGATTGTGATGGTGGGGAAACTCACGGAGTTGCATATGCGTAAGGCCAATGTCAAGCCCGATTCCGAGCTGAAACGTGTGTTTCGCCTGGCAAAGCCTCAGGATATGGAGAAGTTTGAGGAGGCGAAGGCTCGCGAGCAGGATACCATGATTCGCTCTCGCAAGATTGCTGAAGAGCTGGGGCTTAATATGAAGATAGGCGATGTGGAGTATCAGGGAGACGGAGCCAAGGCAATATTTTATTATATAGCCGATGAGAGAGTGGATTTCCGCAAACTCATAAGGGTCTTGGCCGATACATTCAAGATTCGCATAGAAATGAAGCAGATAGGCGCGCGACAGGAAGCGGGCCGCATAGGAGGAATAGGCCCCTGCGGACGTCCTCTTTGCTGTGCTTCATGGATGACAGGTTTTGTCTCTGTGGGGACAAGCGCCGCAAGATTCCAGGATCTTTCCATGAATCCGCAGAAGCTTGCCGGCCAATGTGCCAAGCTGAAGTGTTGTCTCAATTTTGAGGTGGACACGTATATGGAGGCCTCACGCCGACTTCCGTCATCGGATATTCCTTTGGAGACTAAGGATGCCACGTATTATCACTTCAAGACCGACACGCTGGCCGCGCTGATGACTTATAGCACCGACAAGCGGGCTCCGGTGAATTGTGTCACGCTTCCGGCTGCACGTGTCGCAGAAATTATTGCGATTAATAAGAAAGGTGAGAAAGTGGATGCTCTGCTTGATGCCTCTGAAGAAAAAGAGGTTTCAAAGGAATTTGTAGAGCTCGTAGGCCAGGATAATATCAATCGCTTTGACAAGGCTAAGAAGAAAAAGAAGAAGCGTCCTGTGCAGGCGGGTAAGACTTCTCAGCCAGCTCCCTCCAAAGATTCTCGCCAACCAAAGCCAACTCTTCCAGGTCAGAAAAAAAACCGCAATGAAAAGACTCTGCCTGACGGTCGCACGCAACAAGACGCGAAGTCGCAGAGGCAGCCTCAGGAGAAACGCAGACACCGACCACAGCCGTCGGCTAAGAATAAATCCTCCAAGTCTGGATCCGATGCACCGGCGCAATAGTAGAAATATAATTCGTTCCCTTGTTCTCGGCATGATGACTTGCCTGTCATCATGCTCGGGCGACAGGGAGCCGGTGTTTTCTGAGTTTGTTGATATACCGTCTTCCGGATGGGATGCTCCGCTTTATTGCGATTTTGCCACTGCTCGCAGGGATTCGGCCATGTTTGCCGATTCTGCACGTCGATATGATGTGATATTGGTGGTGCGCCACACGGAGGCTTACCCCTTTGCTGATTTATATCTGTCGCTGGCATCGGTGCCGGAGGCTGAATTGCCTTCTGAGAGAAGAATAGTTCTTGCCAAAGAGGGGGGCACACGAGTGGGAATCAATGCTCATGGAATCTATACAGTGGCTGATACTATAGCCCGAGAGATTGCGCTTCCACAATTATTTAACCTTAAGGTGTCGCAGGCCATGAGGCGAGATGCATTGGAGGGGATTGTGAATGTGGGAGTTGTGATACTGCCTTCTTTACATAGAGCAAAGTAGAGGGCTTGTAATTCAATTAATCAATACAAGTTTTTAATCTTAAATTAAGATATTTATGTCTGCTGTCGAAATTACGCTGACTTCAGAAATGCAGAACCGTCTCGGTCGAATTTATGAAAAGATGTCGGAGGCAGATGCGCACGCACTCCTGCTGTCCGATAATTCCAATATCTATTATGTGGCCGGCAGAGTGTTCCGCGGTTATATTTTTATTGCGGCAGGATGCGATCCATTGTTCTTTGTGATCAGTCCAAATAATATTTCCGGCGCATTGGTGCATAATGTGAGAAAGCCTGAGATGATTCCGGATATCTTGGCTGAGCATGGTGTGGCTTTGCCTTCGGTTCTTGCTCTGGAAGTGGATGATCTGTCGTATTCCGATATCACTCGCCTCAGTAAGGCATTCGGAGTTGATGATATTAGGAATGCTTCAGCAATTATGAAAGAGGCACGGGCGGTGAAAACTCCTCATGAAATCAATCTGCTCAAGGCCGACGGAGTGCGCCAGGCAGCAGCCTATGCGCGGATACCCCGTATATATAAGGAGGATATGACAGATGTGGAATTTCAGATTGAACTTGAGCGCGAGCTCCGTCTTGAAGGCTGTCTTGGATATTATCGCACGTCAGGGCGCTCCATGGAAATTAATCTGGGCACGGTTCTTAACGGCGATAACGCAGATGCCCCCACTCCCTATGATTTCGCTCTCGGCGGGGGCGGAGCCGACCCCTCTCTTCCGGTGGGAGCCGATGGACGCACAATGCTTCCCGGTACCACGGTAATGGTGGATATGTGTGGAAATTTCAATGGCTATCAGACAGATCTTACTCGTGTGTGGTCGATAGGGTCAGTGCCTGCGAGCGCACTTGAGATGCATGATGTAGCCAGGGAGATATTGCATACATTAGAACGAGAGGCACTGCCCGGAGTGCCTGTAGCGCGTTTGTATGAAATCGCGATGGATATTGTGCGAGCTCATAATCTGGAAGATTATTTCATGGGCCGTTCGCAGCATGCGCCTTTTATAGGTCATGGTGTGGGAATACAGCTTAATGAATTGCCCGTGATAACTCCCCGATCCAGGCATATACTTCAGGAGAATATGGTGCTTGCCATTGAACCGAAGTTTTTTGTGCCTGGAGTAGGCGCCGTAGGTTTGGAAAATACTTATAGAGTTACTGCATCAGGACTTGAATGCCTCACAGTGGCTCCGGAAGAAATTCAAGATATCACTCAATGAATCTGGCTTCTGAAATAACTCATCCTCGTGTGCGCACAGTGGGAGAGGCGGCCGACTCACTCTCCATGCAGGCGTATATTGTAGGAGGATATGTCAGGGATTTGTTTCTTGAGCGGCCCTCTAAGGATATTGATTTTGTTACGGTAGGCTCTGGTATAGACCTCGCGCAGGAAGTGGCGCGTCGCATATCTCCTCACACGAAAGTCAATGTCTTTCGTACGTATGGCACGGCTCAGATTAAGACACGCGGCCTGGAACTTGAATTCGTAGGCGCACGAAAGGAATCTTACTCTGAAGAGTCGAGAAACCCGCATGTTTCGCCCGGCTCTTTGCAGGATGATCTTAACAGGCGTGATTTTACGATCAATGCCATGGCTATCAGCGTGAATGCCGAGTCATTTGGAGAATTGCTGGATCCATTTAATGGAATTATCGATTTGCATAATAAAATCATACGCACTCCTTTGGATCCTGATGTGACGTTTTCAGATGATCCCTTGCGAATGATGCGCGCCGTGCGTTTTGCCACGCAGCTCGATTTTAAAATACATCCTGACACCCTCGCTTCAATATCCAGGAATGCCGCACGCTTGCGTATTATTACAAGAGAGCGCATTAATACTGAGTTGATGAAGATCATGGCTTCGGCAAAACCATCGATAGGGTGGGAACTCCTTGAGGCCACAGGTCTGCTTGCCTTAGTATTGCCCGAATTGCAGTCTCTCAAAGGAGTAGAGACCATGGAGGGCCGCGGACACAAAGATAATTTCGCACACACGCTTCAGGTGCTTGACAATATAGCTCATGTCTCAGATAATGTGTGGCTGCGATGGGCGGCATTGCTGCATGACATCGCCAAGCCGGTAACCAAGCGCTGGGATGAGAAATTAGGCTGGACGTTTCATAATCACAATTTCATAGGAGAGAAAATGATCCCCCGCATATTCTCACGTATGAAGATGCCGATGGGAGAACCGATGAAGTATGTCGCTAAACTCGTAGGCATGCATATGCGTCCGCAGTCAGTGGGAGAAGAGGGCGTGACCGACTCAGCCGTCAGGCGAATGCTGTTTGATGCAGGAAATGACGCTGATGATCTGATGCTTCTTGCCGAGGCTGATATTACTTCTAAGAATCCGGCAAAAGTGCGTCGCATACTCTCAGGCTTTGAAATGCTTCGTCAACGCATGGCGCAGGTAGAAGAATCAGATAGAATACGTAACTTTCAGCCGCCGGTGGATGGAAACGAAATCATGAAGACCTTCAATATTCAGCCATGCGATGTCATAGGTAAATTGAAGGAACGCATAAAAGACGCAATACTCGATGGAAGCATACCCAACGATCATGAAGCCGCCAGAGACTTTATGCTGAGTATCGCACATGAGTTTGGGCTGCACATAAACTCTTAAATATGATTATTCCCTTAAGAAAATAGGCCTCTGATATAGATTCCTCCAAAGGGAAAAGGCAAAGAAATCCTGCAATACCGAGAAGTATTGCGGGATTTTTTATGTGTTGGATGTCGCGAATTAGGTAATTATTATGCGAATTCCGACCTCGAGCAGATGCCGAGCAGCGGTAAAAAGAGGATTCAGGGGGTAAAAATGCTTAAAAAGCAGTGTTTTTTGGCAGACATGTATTAAGCTGATTAGCAAAGTATTGCGAAAGAGTTCACAAAAAAGTGTAAATTTTTTTGCGA
>CAJTTA010000024.1 GCA_910579305.1 uncultured Muribaculaceae bacterium | reverse complement strand
AGCTGTTGCTTAATCATGTCAAACATTAAAATCTATTTAAATTCAAACACACTCTTAAAATTATCAGAATGTAGTTGAAAAGCATAGCGAGGTGTGCCGTCAGTAACGTGGATGATACCACATTTTTCAAAACCGGCACGGATTATCCAGTTGAGCATAACGGAGTTATTCTCATGAGTATCAATTCTGATGTTACGAGTGATTGTTTTACAGAATTTCAGGCACTCATCGGCGATCCCCTTTGTCGAGCCATCTGATGCAATGCGATGAATTGTCCCGTATGGTTCATCATTGAGCCACTTGCCGTCAATTTCAGTATATGTCGGATCAGCGCCTACAATAAATACAAAGGTACCGACTATCCTGTCGTTATGCAAAACAACATAACTTATACCTTCTTGGATATCAGAGCATATCAGTTCCTCGGCAGGATAGTTGTCATTCCATTGCGAGGGGTTGCCCGATTTTTTCATAAAATCACGAGCTATGGAGAATATCTCCATGACCCTTTGCAAGTCATTAATAGTTGTTTTTCTGATCTCCATGATTCTGAAAATTACACTCTCTAAACGCACATGTGCGTGAGTTTATTATCTGCAATCAAATTGCGGCCTTTTCATAATTGATACTTTGCAAACAAAACTATAAGACACACAAGTAGAGCAAGGCCTTCAAAGCCATGTGGAGTATACAGGCTATCTTCAAGTGGGAATGATTTGGGAATATGGAGTGAATATGCTATATTTGCAGGGGAAATAATATTTATCACAGATTTCCGCGTGTCGGGAACTGTCCGTCAGAACATACAAATTTCAAGTCATAATGAAACCGATAGTTATGGTGACCGGCGCTACAAGCGGAATAGGCGAAGCTTGCGCCCGTCAATTTATTAATGCAGGCTATAGAGTGATAGCTACTGGAAGAAATGTCACTAAACTCAATCTTCTTAAGGAAGAATTTGGCTCCGACCTGCTTCCGCTCGTATTTGATGTGCGCGACAGGGAAATCGCGGAGGCAAGCGTAAAGGCGCTGCCTGCTGAATGGAGCGAAATCGACATACTTATCAACAATGCCGGACTGGCACTTGGCCTGGATCCTGAATATCAGGGTGATTACACCGACTGGGAAACGATGATCGATACAAATATCAAAGGCTTACTCACTATGACACGTGTCGTAGTGCCCGGCATGGTGGAGCGTAATCGCGGACATGTGATCAATATCGGGTCTGTAGCAGGAGATGCCGCTTATGCCAACGGCAATGTGTATTGTGCCACCAAGGCAGCGGTCAAGTCCATCACCGATGGGCTGCGTATAGACGTAGCCCACACCGCACTGCGCGTGACTCTCCTGAAGCCGGGACTTGTAGAAACAAATTTCAGCAACGTCCGCTTTCACGGCGATGACCGGCGCGCAGACAATGTTTATAAGGGAATAACGCCGCTCACAGGCGATGATATAGCAAATGCCGCTCTATATGCCGCACAGGCTCCGAAACATGTGCAGATAGCCGAAATGCTGATTCTTGCCACTCATCAGGCCAACGGCAGCACTATCGTAAGAAAAAGCTGACGCGTGCCGCATCACCACATCAATAGGGGCATGGCTGTGAAGAATATATAATGCCGGCAGTTGCCATTTTTCAATTGTCATTAAAAGAGTATTATAACCTACCCGATAACAGAAAGAGTTCGGCATATATGCCGAACTCTTTCTGTTATCGGGTAGAAGCGGTTTAAGCGTCCTTTACAATCTTTTAATGCCTTTACTTCTTGAACAGACGGATAATCTCGCCTATCCACAACACGAGAGATGTGGAGGCTATAATGATTATCCAGTCAATGAATTTCAGTGGCATGACATTAAAGAATTCTCCGCCTATGCTCACAATAAGTATCTGGCCAAGCAGAATCACAAGTGCTATAAGGCCGAAGCCTCCACACCCCTTGAAGTTGAATGCTGAACGTCCTGTCTCGAAAGCTCTGGCATTAAACATATTCCAGAACTGCAGGAACACAAATATTGTGAAGAAGAGTGACAGTTCATAGCCGCTGAGACCGGTATTTGCTCCCATCGCAACTTGTCCCACTTCTGTCAGAGAAGTGATGTCGGTATGCTCAAAGTAATATAACAAGCCGAGGAGCAGCAGGAAGAATACGCCACCCACACCGATGATCGATCTCCACATCGGTCTGTTGATTATAAAGGCCTCACGTGAGCGGGGCTTATCTTTCATCACTGTCTGCGACGGAGGCAGCGAGGCCAGTGCCATGGCAGCGAAAGTATCCATTATCAGGTTCACCCACAGCATCTGGGTTACAGTGAGAGGTGACTGCACACCCATGAATGCACCGAAGAGCACTATGAAGCAGGCCGCCACATTCACAGTCATCTGGAATAATATAAACCTCTGGATGTTCTGGAAGAGGGAACGCCCCCACATCACGGCTCTTCCTATGGAAGAGAATGAGTTATCAATAATCGTGATATCCGACGCTTCTTTAGCCACTGATGTGCCGTCACCCATCGACAGGCCTACGTGGGCTGTCTTGAGAGCGGGCGCGTCATTCGTACCGTCGCCGGTCACAGCCACTACTTCATTGTTGGCCTGAAGCGCCTCCACCAGACGCTTCTTATCCATAGGACGAGCGCGGGCAATTATCTTGAGATCCCCCACCCTCTCTTTGAGTTGCGTGTCAGAGAGTTCGGCAAATTCTGTACCGGTTATAATGTTGCTGTCAGAATCGGAAGCATCATTCCATAGACCGATCTGGCGTCCTATCTCCTTGGCAGTGCCCGGTGTGTCGCCGGTCACTATCTTCACTTTGATTCCGGCATCTATCACCTCTCTCACTGCTACAGGCACATCAGCTCGCACGGGATCGGATATTGCCACTATGCCGAGGAATGTGAGATTCTCTGCCACAACCTTATTATTCTCTATTGTCTCGTCTCCTTCACTGAGCTCCTGATAAGCAAATCCGAGAGTGCGCATAGCCTGATTCTGATATTCCAGCAACTGCGCGTCGATCTCCTTCTTTGTCACTCCTGCCATGTTGCGGCACATGCCGAAGATAATCTCAGGCGCACCCTTGACATAGAGAATCTTTTTACCGGTGGAGGACTTCACTACAGTGGCCATGTACTTACGCTCCGTAGAAAACGGAAGCTCCTCCACAAGCGAGGTCTTATCTTTTAAATCGAGATAGTTGATGCCTCTCTTCTGCAGCCACAGAAGCAGGGCACCCTCCGTAGGATTGCCGAGCACCTGGGGCTTAGCGCCCGACATATCAAGCCGGGCAGTGGAATTGACAGCTATTCCTTCATAAAGAATATCATCGGAAGGCTCGCCGAAGAATCGGGTTTCGTATACCTGCATCTGATTCTGAGTGAGGGTACCCGTCTTATCCGTACATATCACGGTGGTGGCACCCATTGTCTCGCATGCGTGCATCTTACGCACAAGATTATTGGTCTTAAGCATCCTGCGCATAGAGTAGGCAAGGGCAAGAGTCACCGCCATGGGAAGACCCTCGGGCACAGCCACTACAATGAGGGTCACCGCCACCATCAGTGTCTGTAGGAAATAGGCAAGGAAAGAGACCCAGTCAAATTCAGCCATACCGGAAAAATACATCACAAGACGACCTATTATGATGGCTGCGGCGAAGGCATATGAAATCTTCGTGATCAGTGCTCCGAGGCCGTCAAGCTGCTCATTGAGAGGAGTCTTGACACTGTCATCAATCTGAGCTGCCTCAAACACCTTGCCGTTCTCGGTCTTGTCTCCCACTGCCGACACCTGCATCACTCCGTGGCCCTCCATGATCTTAGTGCCGCGCATGGCGTGATTGCTCGGGAACGTAGACTCCTTGTCAAACTCGGCCGGGTCAGTAGTCTTATGACATATCGGCTCACCGGTGAGCGTAGACTCATCGATGTTGAGCATCACTGCTTCAAGCAACTCGCCATCGGCAGGCACCTCTTCGCCCGTGTTAAGAATGACGATATCTCCCACCACAACATCTTTCTTGGCTATCTGCATGGCATTGCCATTGCGTATCACCTGCACAGGCTCATCGTCATTCACCTGATTCAAGAGAGCGAACTCCTTGTCGGCCTTCAGCTCAAACACAAAGGCAAGACCTGTGGCCAGCAGAATGGCTATGAAGATGCCTATTGGCTCAAAGAAGACTCCGGCACCCTCGCCAAGGCCCCAGAATTCATAACAGGAAATACCTATCGACAACACTCCCGCAATCAAAAGAATTATGATGAGAGGGTCGCCAAATTTTTCGAGGAAGCGTTTCCACAGAGGATCCTTCTCGGGAGGCGTGAGTATATTGACGCCATTCTTTTTACGGCTCTCCAATACTTCCGCATCGGTCAAGCCTGTGTAATGATGTTTCTCTGACATATATTTATTGTTATATTATTACCTAATTTTCTTTTTTCAAAAAGGCTGATTACTGAGAGACGCACTTTACTATAAAGTATAACTATTTCCTCAAAACTATTGTTCGCGCGCCCTTCGGAATCCTGCGTCAGTTGCTTACGAGCTGTACCACTATAAGACGTCCGCCATCTTCTCCCGAGAGCAGAATCTTCCGTCCTTCGGTCAATTCTACAAACTCGCCAACCTTAATCTGGCGTTTTGTCTGCTCCGTGACATCCCACATGTCAGGAAGGCGACGATTGATCAGTATCCACTTGCCATTATGAAAATGGAAATCTCCCACAGGCTTTTTATCCTCAGGCCTGGTGCGCTCGTTGGGAGTGATGAAGCGATTGACATGCCACAAGTAAAGCGATTGCTTGTCATAGACCATCAACCTATAGTTTTCGGGCAGGAACTTACCCTTTGCCGGCGAGTAATAGAGATTCAGCACGGGAAGCTGACCATGATACTCGGTGCCGCAGAACGGACACTTCGGCTTGGTAGAATTATCAAAGACAAACCAGTGAGCCTCACAAGCGGGATTCTGGCACGGCTGCATGAGGTCGGTTGTCTTGACCAGCGCATTCTCCCATTCATCGGCCGTAGGGCGCTTTGCCGGGTCATGCAGGCCATCGATAAAAGCCCGGTCAAACAACTCCTTGAGATATGGCCCGCATATGGTGTACGGCCGCTTATCCACATCTCCCTGCGGTAACTCGGAAGGAGCCATATTCTGAACCCTTGGGCGGTTGCTCTTATCTGTGGGATGCTCCACAAAAAGAGCCTTCTCTCCCATCGACAATTCCTCATCTCTGGCCGCGTCAAGATCATTGACCTTGCCTCCCCGGAGTGGATGACGGTTGAGAAGATACATATATATCAACACCGCAAGGGCGTGACGGTCAGTCTGTATGCTCGGCAGTTTCTTATTAGGGTCGCCGAGCTGCAGCGCTCGCGTCTGCAGAACTTCCGGGGCAATAAAGTCAGGAGTTCCCACGACGTCAGGCGGATACTTCCCCGGCACAACAAGGCCATCGCAATCTATGACAGCCGCCTTGCCGCTTTCCGGATCCACAAGCACATTTTTATATGAAAGGTCGGAATGGGCAAGGCCGGCAGCGTGAAGCCTGCGGACTGCCCTGGCTATCTGCAGGCACATGTGACAGTGGGTAAGCCAGGTTCCCTTCTGGTCAGGCTTCAGAAACTTATTGCGCAGTTTTGCCGAAGCAAACCATTTACCCTCCTTTTCTTTTCCCTTGAACATCCCGTCCTTGAAGAAAAAGTGTTTTTGATAAGCCGGACATACAATGCCCAGTCTCCCATTCCATTCCACAAGTTTCGTAGGCCAGCAGAAAAGATTATCCCAATAATCGCCACCTATCTGCCCAAATATCTTTTCGCGATATTTGCCCACAATATTCTGAAGGCGATCCTTGGCATTGGCGTCCTGCGGCTGCCGGAAGAAACCCACGACATAACTCTTGTCGGGACTGAAATAGACATCTTTCATCGCGCCGCTGCCGATTACCTCATCGACAAATTCAACCGACGTACCGTCAGTTGCCTTGAGAGTAATTGTCTTAGCCATAAGCTTACTAATAAAGGATTGCTATTGTGCGGTCATCATGATTGCCCGGGCTCCAGTAGTCAAGCCAGCCGAGGAGCTGGTCTTTAGCCGCCTCATTGTCATCGGAAAGAGCCACACCGCTGATCTCATCTTCAGGAAAACCCGTTTTGAGTCGGCCATAGAATTCTTCCCATCTGGCATAATCATTCAGATTTCTGTCTGTCTCAAACATAGGATCAGATACCCCGTCGCTCATCAGGAACAATGCGGTAAAATCCGGCACGATCGCCATGCGTAGTCTCTTGCTCACCACCTCCGGATCTCTGAATATCTCAGGCATCGTCAGGAAACGCGTCTGGCCCGAGAACTCGCCTTCATCAGGTGTGCCGAGCAGCTTGGCTGTCTTGCTTTCAGCATCGAAGAGACACATCGCGCCGTCTCCCACCCAGAAGGATGCGATAAACCATCCGAAATCATATTTCTTACATACGGCAAACATGAGTGTAGTGGCAAAGTCCTTAATCCGGGCTTCATCATTAGCCTCAGCCACCTTCTTGACAGCCTCATGTGCCTTCTTCGCTCCGTTATACACTATGTCGATTACATGGCGTGTCACATCAGTCCTTTTCTCCTTATTGTCGCGGTCGGCCTCATACTCCCTAATGGACGCCTCAAAAGCCGGATTGTCAAGCAAGATATTCCTGCAGTGTCCGACAACGGTCTTGCAGGCCACCTCCGATCCTTTGCGCGAATACCTGGCACTGCCGGCCCCATCGGCCACAGCCATGATATACCAGTCCGACTCTTCACAATGAAAGAGACTGAAATGATCATCCCTGGCCTTGCCTTCCTGCGCATGGCTTCTGCCACGCTGACTCGCAGCAACCATATCCTTCTTCTGAATTCCGTCAGCTCCTGCTTCCACCTTGACATACTGACATGCCGAATCCTCCTTATAGTAAGGAATATCCCGGTCAGTGGGAATATTTCTCCACAGACTTCGCGGATCAGGATTGAAAGCCACAGGAATCGACAATTGCGATGCAGGCTCCCCATCGATAGTGGTATATCGCAATTGAAGATTGAAATCGCCTGATTTCGCAGGCTTTCCGCTCAAAGCACACCGGCCATTATCTCCCATCGTGAAGAAAAGGCCCAGTTCATCCGCGCCGATAAGCTCCACATTGGATATTTTATTCACAGGAAGTTCGAATAACACTTCGTATTCCTTATTCACTGTCCCGTTGGGAAAGCGTATGCCGAGCTGCCGGATTTCGTTTTCTATCACTACACGTTTATTCATGCGTTCCTCTTTGAATGTTTTCCACAACGACCCTATGGCCCAATTAAGAAATGTCTCCCTATCCCGTTCTGGCACATAGGCAAGATGGAGAGCCTTATCCAGAGCCCGTGCCGACTCATTCAGGCGAATTACCGCCTGATTCTTCCGAGCATACATTCGTTGTTTCCTGTTCATATCTTTATTCTTTATCCCACTCCCCTGGTAAGATTCATGCCGTCGGCATCGCATTGCCCGAGAGTGCCTTGCATTCCACACCACGGACATTTGTTATGTGTGCTTTCTCCCACGCAGAAAATATTCCCACACTCACACAGCACTATGCCGAGCTGATTGCCGCAGCAGGGACATGCCGGAACTCCTATGAGCTCCCGTGTATTGATTCTATTCTTGCTCCCGGCTGACAGACTTGCATACGACTCCCGGTCTATCGGATACGCACCTACAAGCTTGAAATCTGTAGTGTTCAGCATCTCATTATAACCCACAGGATGCGAGCGCCGCGCATACTTTATAAGATAGTCGGAACCAGTGGTCTGACACCGCCCGTGAAGCACCGCAAAATTCTCATCCTGCGCTCCTGCACACTCCTGCGGGTCAACCTTCTCAAGATTTATTCCCGTAGTGGGAGCCAGTTTGATCTCATCACTGTTCTGCTCGCTTACCGACATGCTCGTGGTCTTAATGGAGGCCGTGACCCATTTGAAGAACTTTCTGAATGATTCAGCATCCGTATGCTTGAGAAAAAGTATATGCTTAGTGATCTGCGCAAGCGTCAGGATATTTACATTGTCTCCTATGGAGACTGCTATGAGATTGCAGTGCCCGGCATATCTCCCGTTCCATCGGCGGAATGCCGCATCATAATCATCAGTGGGATTTCCATCGGTAAACAGAAATACTATCGGCTTCCAGTCGCCTTTCTGCTCAAGAGTAGTCCGCCGGATATTCCTGTCAATGTCATTCATCAGACACTCAAGGCCCTCACCAAGCGAAGTGCCCCCTCCGATGGGAAACACCGGAGGATAAAACTTGTAAAGCTCTGTCAGGGGGGAGAGCACTTTGGCCTTTCCGGCAAAAGCTATTATGGATACAAACACTGTCTCAAGCGCATAGGGATCCACCCTAAGCTCCTGGATGATGGTGCGCATCCCCTCCTGCACCTGCTCCACAGGGGTACCCACCATCGACTCTGACACATCTACAAGGAAATAAATAGGTAGTCTACGCATATTGTCTTGTTTCAGGCAGCATGTTACTGCTGCAGGGTATAGAACTTGCTCGGTGAAAGATAAACAGTGCCGGGACCGGTGACACGCATCATGCTGAGCCCCTCGCCTCCAAGCAGATTGCCGAGAGACCAGTTGGATTTCATCTGAGTTTCCGATATATTAAGCAATGCTATGATGTGATCTTCATCCACCTCGATTGTCTCGCCATACTTCAATTCAATTGTGATAGGCGTTCCCTTCGTGTCAAGAAACACGGTGGAGCTGCCCTGTATCTTCTGCAGCAGCAGGCCCATGCCGCCTGTCAGCCCCGCGATAGAGAGTTTTGTAGAGACGTTCACTCGATTGTTGGAAGCCACATATACTCCGCGATGACATATCATCGTCTCGCCGTTAAGCTTCACCGGGAGCAATCCGAAACGGCTCCCTATGGTGAGTTTACGGGGAAGATTGGACGCATTATATAATCGGAGAATAAAAAGAGATTCTCCCGAAAGTTTGGCACCGAGAATCCGGCTGAGACCTGAGCCATTGAAACTAAGCTCTTTTTCTATGCCCGCTTCAAGATATATTACAGAGCCCTTCTCAGCATAGAAATCCTCTCCGGGCGATAGAGTCACTTCAAGATACTGGACAAACTGGCCTACAAGTTTACAATTCACTTTTCTCTATGTTTTAATGATGATAGATTAGAGTCATACAATCACATTGACCTCTGCGGGGGGAGGAGGCAGCACAAGTTCCTCTGTGGCTCCGATACTGCGGTTGCCCACACCTATCGAGTCGGAAACCCATTTGAAGAATTGCTTGAATGCAGTGCTGTCCACCGTGTCGAGCGCATACACCTCATTCGTAAGTTCCTTCAGAGGCTCGGTCTTGGCACTCATTCCGGCCGCACAGGCTATGATGCTTGCAAAATGGCGCTTCTTTATCTCGGGAATCATCTCCTTATAGAGCTGAATGTCTGAGGGCTTGCCGTCGGTCATGATAAAGAGCAGCGGCATCCAGTCGCCCTTCTGGTCGGGAGTGCTGAGCCTGACTTCCTGGTCAATCCTTTCACATAGAAGCTTCAAGGCCTGCCCCGTATGAGTGGGGCCACTCTCCGGAGTAGTGATCTCCGGAAGCTGAAGTTCATCAAGCGGCGTAAGCGGAAGTATCTGTTTCACTTCTCTGTCATAAGTAATGATGCTTATGTTGACTGATTCCAATGCGAACGGATCCTGCCGCAGACTTGAGAGCATGGCCTCAAGACCTACTTTTACCGATTCTATAGGCTCGCCACGCATCGAGCCGGAGGTGTCTATGAGGAGATATACGGGAAGGCGTCTCATTATCTACTGTTGTTTTGGAGCTGAATGAAATGTGTGTCTGATTTTTTCCGGGAAACACTGCGATGATAAATTTCCATACACCTCTTCCGCGGAAGAGGTGTATGGAAATCCATTGTTCAAAGCAGGGACTCGAGTCCGGCGGGAAATGATTTAGCCTGCGCCTTAATGGCACGCAGCAAAGCTTTTTCCGCTTCATCCACCCGGCCGTCATTATTCACCTTGGAGATCAGCCAGGCTTCTTCCTCTGCGTCAATCTCTCCGGGCGATACCTCATCCTTAAGCAGAAAATCACAGATGGCCTGTGTGAAGAATTCCTCCCACTCAGGAGCATTCTCCTTGCCACTCACGGCATCATTCAGCTCAAAGAGGAAGTCGGCTTCTTCCTTGTCTATTACGCCATCGGCATAAAGCACGTCCTTGATACGGGCTACTTCCGCTGCATCTATCACTCCGTCAGCGAGAAGGTCTCTCTTAAGTTCTTCCAGTGTTGACATATGTTTTTTATAAAATTCAACCAGTTTCTTATACTACAATATTCACTTCGGGCGGCGGCGGCGGCAGCTCGCTGAGAGTAGTGGCTTCAGCGCCTGTCTCCTCTACCTTCATACTTCCGGAGCTTACAGATGCCGAAACCCACTTGAAGAAGGCCTTGATAGTAGCACTGTCGGCAGTGTCGAGAGACACCACACACTCCGTGATCTTCTTCAAAGTATCGGTATTGGCACCGGCGCCCGCCGCGCAAGCCACCACCATGCCCCACTTGCGCTTCTTGAACTCGGCAAGTCCTTTGTTAAGATCATCGGTAGGCTCGCCGTCAGTCATGATGAACACAAGGGGTTTCCAGTCACCCTTCTTCTCGGCTGTAGTCTTTGTAACCTCCTGGTCAGCTTTAACCGCCAGGAGCGAGAGAGCCTCTCCGAGAGCAGTGCATCCGCTCGCCTGGATGCCGGGCTGCTGGAATGCCGCAAGCTCAGTAAGAGGTACCACCTGCTGCGCGCTACTGTCGAAGGTGATGATGCTGAGGTAAGCGGTTTCAAGCGCATAGGGATCCTGACGCAGGGTGGATATAAGAACCTGCACTCCATTCTTCACTGCTTCGATAGGCTCGCCATACATGGAGCCAGAGCAGTCAAGCAGGAGATATACGGGAAGTCTTCTCATGATTATTTTGCGTAATTGGTTACTATGCGCCTGATTGTCTCACAGAGATTGGCATCGGGGAAAGCATCGCCTATGGCCGAGAATTTCCACTCGCCGTTGCGGCGGTAAAGCTTGCCCATGATCAGAGACTTCGTGCCCTTATAGCGCGGCTCTGCTGCGACATCATAAGAGGCGAACACTTCCTTTACTACCGACGGCGTGCCCTCATACATGCGTATGGACGCATAGGGAATCTGGGAGAAGTCCTCGTTCCCGCAATTGTTAAGGAAGAAGAAGATCTGATTGACGTTAGGATTTATGCGCTTCAGATCCACAGTAATTATCTCATTGTCAAGGCCGTCATCGCCGTTATTATCACCCTTCAGGTCATCGCCGCTATGGTGGAGCGCATATTCGTTGGAGTCGATCTTACCGGGAGGCATGCCATAACGGGCAAGAAACTCGTGCTTATAGAGCGGAGAATAGATGTGATCTACGAGATTGCCGTTTTCATCGACCATGACACAAGAAAGGTCAAGATCCACATCCTGCACTGATTTTCCGAAGCCAAGGAATCCGCCCGACACGATAGCGCCCCAGTTGCAGCCCACGCAGAAGTCGGTGAGCTTGGAGCCGTTGCCCTTTTCAAGGTTTATGCGCTGGCCCTTTTCAAGACGTATTGCCATAATATATATGATTTTTTTTAATTCAGACTTGCTGGCATCGCAGGCCTGAAGATTAGATTATTAATTGTACTTGTTAAGATATTCCGCGAGTCCTGCTTTCTGGCCGGTGCCGATGGCCTCAAATTTCCATTGGCCGTTTCGCTTGTACAGACGTCCGAATTCCACTGCCGTCTCCACAGAGAAGTCCTCATCAAGATCATAGCGCAGAATCTCCTCTCCGGTCGCGGCATTATAAATGCGGATGAACGCGTTGCGCACCTGCCCGAAATTCTGTCTGCGTTCATCAGCCTTGTGGATTGTCGCCACAAATGTGATTTCGGCAGCACGAGGATCGAGTTTTGACAGATCGATCATTATACTCTCATCATCGCCCTCTCCTTCGCCTGTAAGATTGTCTCCCGTGTGCGTCACCGCGCCGTCAGGAGATGCAAGATTATTGTAGAACACAAAATACTCATCTGCGAGAATCTTGCCGTTTTCTCCGAGTATGAACGCCGACGCGTCCAAATCAAAATCCGACCCGGTGCATGACTGATTCGTATCCCAGCCGAGTCCGATGGTGAACACTGGCAGCTCCACTGCCACACGTTGTCCCTTTTCAAGATTTATTGCCATAATCAACCTACATATTTATCTACAAAATACTGGAGACCACCCTTATAGCCGTTGCCCATAGCCTCAAACTTCCATTCGCCGTTACGCCTGTAAAGACGTCCGAATTCCACTGCAGTCTCTATCGAGAAGTCCTCATCGAGGTCATATTTCGCTATTTCCTCATTCGTTACTGCATTGTATATGCGGATGTATGAATTATGAACCTGTCCGAAATTCTGCCGGCGCTGTTCTGCCTCATGGATGGTCACTGTAAAAATTATTTCACGAATGCAGGGATCTACCTTGGAGAGATCTACAGAAATAGTCTCATCGTCGCCTCCGTCGCTGTTGCCGCCGGTGAGGTCATCGCCTGAAGATTCCACAGCCTGGTCAGGAGAGACCTGATTGTTATAGAAAACGAAAAACTCATCCTTGGGGAGCTTCTTGTCTTCTCCAAGCATAAATGCAGAAGCATCAAGATCGAAGTCATATCCTGTACTGGTATTAGGATCCCAGCCAAGACCTACACCTACCTTCTGGAGGCCGATCTCTATGCGCTGTCCCTTTTGAAGATTAATTGCCATTGTAGTTATTATTTCAGAGTTAGAGAAATGTTTAATTTCTTTGAATACAAAATCCTTTTCTATCCCTACTAACGTTTTTAACCATGACATCGCTCTCATGGTTCATAAAGTCGCAAGGTTTAACCGAGTGTCATTACACTGCATCGTAAAAAGCAAGACTCTGCATCCTATCTGCAAATATAGCATTTTTTTGGCAAATAAATCAATCAGCAAATTCAATTTCTTTTTCCTTTGATCTTATTTGAGATAGAGTCCAGGCACGAAGCAACGGTTAACATAAGCTTATCCACTTGAGTTACAGGATGAAAGAGGTAGCTATGTCACAAAAGAGAAGTGAGCTCGGCCACTCTGAAAAACTTTTTGTAACTTTGCATATAATCTCAGAGAGCGTTTGAATTTAAACCGTATTAACAATTAAAGAGAATGGGCGTAAAAACTTCAAATTAATCCTGAGGTCTTTTTTGGTCAATTCCGCCAAGTTTCATCAGTCGCATAGCTCGCTATGCTCCTTCCTCAACTCGCGGAATTCCCTCAAAAAATCCTCTCAGCCTTAATTTGATTTAAATCCAAACACTCTCTCAATTGAATGATAATTCATCAAAATATTGTCAACACCAATAATAATACCTGATTATGAGCCGCGTCCAGACAAACATAATGAAAACCACCATCACCCACATGGCGCTGATAACTATTCTATGCTGTGTGCTGGTAATCTTCGGCACCGCCGAAGAGGAGCATTGCGGACTGATGTTTGTGAGCGCAGCAGCAGCCCTGATTGATGTGATGACTCTGACAGGATGGATAATATGGGCACTGTATGTGAGAATCAAGAAGATGGTTCTTAAGCCTCTCCCACACAAAACACTGCTAACACTCGACACAATTGGCTGCATTTTATTTGTTTATTGGATATTAATCCGGATATTCCCCTCCATCACGGGAGCGTGGATAATCCCCTTAGTATGCTTGACCTGGATCATAGCTCTACTCATAACCGTCAAAAGCTCCGCCAGGCAGTCCAAATAACTTTGCGGTCTGACGGATTTTCACTAATTTTGTCACATAAATTCATCTGTCGGTTTCGACCAATAACGTTTATCTTTTAACAGCCTCTTACCATGCCTATCCTTAAGGACAACAAGAAATACTGCTTTGCCATGGAAATGGTAGTGCGCGACTATGAGCTTGACAGCCAGGATATAGTGAACAACGCCAATTACCTGCACTACATGGAGCACACACGTCACACTTTCTGTGCCGAGGCGGGCCTCTCGTTCGGCGACATGCACAAAGCCGGGCTCGATCCCGTAGTGCGCCGAATAGAAGTGGAATACAAGAATTCCCTGCGCGTAGGCGACCGCTTCATATCATGCCTCAAGGTAGAGCGCAAGGGTGCCAGATTCATTTTCAAGCAGGATATAATATTTCCCGACGGCCATTACGCGGCTCAAGGTGTAGTGACGGTCGTGTGCATCAAGGACGGGAAAGTGAGCCGAGGCGATGAACTCGCCGAACTCTTCAGCAAATACATGAAATGACTGCATGACCCATTCGACAGATCCTTTAGTCAGCTCCATTGCCCTTGCTCTTTCCCGCGTGCCTTACTCCCGGGTGGAGGATTTAGGACTGTCAGCTCCCGACGCCATATCCCTGCCTGATGAGAAATGGATCCGTCTTGGCGGATATGATAACCCGTCCACCGCGATAGCCCATAGGAAGGCCATGATGGAAAAAGCCACAGAAGAGGCGCAATTCATCAAGGCTAAAAAGCTATCGGTGCTCACCCCCATTGACCCCGGTTACCCACGCCGGTTGCTGGTAGCTCCTGTAATGCCGAGAATGCTCACTATATGCGGACATGCTGATCTCGACGCCGACCGCATGCTCTCGGTAGTGGGCACCCGCATGGCCACACCCTATGGCATAAATTTCACCGAGCGATTAATCGCGGAGCTTAAAGAAACAGTCGACCCGGTCACCATTGTAAGCGGACTGGCCTATGGCATAGATGCCACCGCTCACCGCGCAGCACTTAAAAACGACATGCCCACAATAGCTGTCGTGGCCCACGGCTTGGGCATGATTTATCCGGCATCTCATCGAGACCTCGCAAGCCGCATAATCAAGGCCGACGGAGCCATCATCTCCACATATCTTCATGCCGAACAGCCTTTCAGAAGCCACTTTCTTGAGCGCAATGTGCTAATAGCCTCTCTTTCCGATGCCACTCTTGTAGCCGAAAGCGACATTAAGGGTGGCGCCATGAGCACTGCCGCCCACGCTCTTGATGCAGGCAGGGACGTACTTGCCCTTCCGGGCCGACACACCGATAAAATGTCTTCGGGATGCAATCATCTCATCCGCACGCGGCGTGCAGAACTCGTGACTTGTGCAAAGGAGGTTATCGACACTATCTGCTGGAAGATACCCACCAATAAGAAGCCTCCACTGCAGATGGCTATCTTTCCCGCCCTTTCACCTATAGGCGAAAAAATAGCCGCGGCCCTCAGAGAGCGCAATGAGCCGGTATCTCTTGATGAACTCACGATCACTACCGGTATTCCCATACACAAGCTGCTGTCGGAGACGGCCGAGATGGAATTCAACGGACATTTGCTTCGATACCCCGGAGGCCGGATCATGCTCTGCGTATAATAATATGCAGCCTCCTCTGTCTCCTCTCTGAGAGGCGACTGCTATTTCCCCCGGGAGCACTTTCAAGACATGACCGAGCCGGGTGCCTGCAAGAGGCATCCGGCTCGGATATTATATGCAATTTTTTAAGGAAATGCTGCGGATCAGATGATGCCCTGGCCCATCATAGCATCAGCCACCTTCATGAAGCCTGCGATGTTGGCGCCCTTCATGTAGTTGATGTAGCCGTCAGCCTGCTTGCCATACTTCACACACTCGTTGTGGATAGATTCCATGATCTGGTGGAGCTTGTCGTCAACCTCCTTGGCAGTCCACATGAGGTGCTCAGCGTCCTGAGTCATTTCAAGACCGGATACGGCAACACCACCTGCATTTACAGCCTTACCGGGAGCATAGGGCACCTTGGCTGCGATGAATGCGTCGATAGCCTCGGGAGTGCAACCCATGTTGGAAACCTCGGCACAGAGCATCACGCCGTTGGCGATGAGCTGCTTGGCATCCTCGCCGCCGAGCTCGTTCTGAGTAGCACAGGGAAGAGCGATATCCACCTTCTGCTCCCAGGGCTTCTTGCCTGCGAAGAACTGTGAACCGGGGAACTTGTCGGCATAAGGAGCCACTATATCGTTGCCGGAAGCACGGAGCTCAAGCATGTAGCTGATCTTCTCTGCATCAAGACCGGCGGGATCATAGATGTAGCCGTCGGGGCCGGAGATGGTCACAACCTTGCCGCCGAGCTCAACAGCCTTAGTGGCTGCGCCCCATGCTACGTTGCCGAAGCCGGAGATAGCGATAGTCTTGCCCTTGAGATCGGTGTTCATATCCTTGGTGAGAAGATTCTCTACATAGTAGAGAGCGCCGAAGCCTGTAGCCTCAGGACGGATGAGTGAACCGCCGAAGGAGAGACCCTTGCCGGTGAAGGTACCGGTGTTCTCGCGAGCGAGTTTCTTGTACATGCCGTACATGTAGCCTACTTCGCGGCCACCTACACCTATATCGCCTGCGGGCACGTCACGGTCGGGACCGAGGTTACGCCACAGCTCGAGAATGAAGGCCTGGCAGAAACGCATGATTTCGGCGTCGCTCTTGCCACGGGGGGAGAAGTCGGAACCACCTTTGCCACCACCCATGGGGAGAGTAGTGAGCGCGTTTTTGAAAGTCTGCTCGAAGCCGAGGAATTTCAGGATTGAGAGATTAACTGATGCGTGGAAACGGATGCCACCCTTGTATGGGCCAATGGCATTGTTGAACTGCACGCGGTAGCCGATGTTGTTCTGCACTTCGCCCTTGTCATCTACCCAAGTCACGCGGAAAGTGAAGATACGATCGGGTTCAACCATGCGCTCTATAAGGCGGGCCTTCTCAAATTCGGGATGCTGATTGTAAACGTCCTCTACTGAGAGAAGCACTTCTTTGACAGCCTGGAGATATTCCTTCTCACCGGGATGCTTGGCCTCAAGATTGGCCATGATTTCGTTAATGTTCATAGGTACCAGTTAGATTTATGGTTGTTATAAATTATGGTTGGCTCTGTTATGAGTCAGAATTCAGGGGCAGGTATAACTCCTCTGAATTCTGCGCCAAAATTACAACCGATTATTGATATGCGCAAACAATCAGGCAAAAATTTTGCCTCAAAAAAACATGTTTGACAACATGTTTTTTACTCACCTTATTGTCAATCTGCCATTTCCATTTATGAGGGGCCTGTACTCCCATATATTGATTATGGCGTTTTGCCATACATGTTAACCCTCCCCCCAAAAAAAGAGTGCGCGGCCCTGTCGTCTCTCTCCGACAGGGCCGCACACTTGAACTTAAGCAGGGCTTATATCTCGTAGTCCACACATGCCCGGCTCTCACGCACATCGCTTATTATGGCGGCGGCGGCCACATGAGCCGGATGACTGGCGTAGACCGCCACATCATCCATCGAGGGCAATGTGGCTGTGAGCACTATGTCCCAGCTTTCTGCCGGATTCTCATTGATACCCACTTCAATAGCCTGCAGCACATCTATTTCTTCAGGAAGAGCTTCAAGGGCCGCCTTGAAGTCGGTCGCATGACGGCGGCGCGATTCCGGCGTGCCTTTGAGCTTGAACGCTACTATGTGTTTTACCATGATAATATAAAGGTATTAATTAATGGCAGGATAAAGACGCTCGCGGGCTGCGGCCACCTTCTCATCGGTGATATAATCATCATAGTCCATCATCTTGTCTATGACGCCTCCGGGAGTAAGCTCTACGATACGGTTGCACACCGTCTGTATGAACTCATGGTCATGGCTTGACATGAGGATTATGCCCTTGTAATTCTGCAGCGTATTATTAAACGCCTGTATTGACTCAAGGTCAAGATGATTGGTGGGGGAGTCCAGCACGAGAGTGTTGGCGTCGGTCAGCATCATTTTTGCAATCATGCAGCGTATCTTCTCTCCACCTGACAGCACCGAGGCTTTCTTGAGCACCTCTTCGCCGGAAAACAGCATTTTGCCGAGGAAACCCTTAAGGTATATTTCTGAAGAATCGGATGAATACTGACACAGCCAGTCCACAAGATTCAGATCGGTGTCGAAGAACGATGAGTTGTCAAGCGGCAGATAGGCATTGGTGATGGTCTGCCCCCAGGAAAATTCGCCGGCATCCGGCTCGCGATTGCCCATTATGATCTCAAAGAAGGCTGTCATGGCACGCGGATCGCGTGAAAGGAATGCGATTTTATCGCCTTTCTCCACCTGGAAATTGACATCGGAAAACAGCACTTCGCCATCCACACTTGCCTTCAGGCCCTTCACCTCAAGAATCTTATTGCCCACTTCGCGTGAGGGGGTGAATATTATGCCGGGATAGCGCCTTGTAGAGGGCTGGATTTCCTCCACGTTGAGTTTCTCAAGCATTTTCTTGCGCGATGTGGTCTGCTTGCTTTTGGCCACATTAGCGGAGAAGCGCCGTATGAATTCAAGCAGCTCCTTGCGTTTCTCTTCGGCCTTCTTGTTGGCTGCCTGCTGCTGGCGGAGAGCGAGCTGTGAACTCTGATACCAGAAACTGTAGTTGCCGGCGAAGAGGCTCACCTTATTGTAATCTATATCCAGCGTGTGTGTGCTCACGGCATCAAGGAAGTGACGGTCGTGGCTCACAACGAGCACCGTGTTCTCAAAATTGGCAAGATAATTCTCCAGCCATGCCACTGTCTCGAGATCCAGGTCATTCGTAGGCTCATCAAGAAGCAGATTGTCTGGATTACCAAACAGGGCCTTGGCAAGAAGCACTCGCACCTTCTCATTGGCACTCATGTCTTTCATCAGCATATAGTGCTTATCTTCTTTTATCCCGAGGCCTGAGAGAAGTGAGGCTGCGTCGCTCTCTGCATTCCAGCCCTCCATCTCTGCAAACTTATCCTCAAGCTCTGCGGCACGAAGGCCGTCGGCATCGGAGAAATCCTCCTTGGCATATATCGCGTCTTTCTCCTGCATGATGTCCCAAAGCACGGTATGCCCGCGAAGCACAGTCTCTATCACTGTGCAGTCATCATACTTGAAGTGATCCTGCTCAAGCACGGAGAGTCGCTCCCCCGGGCCGAGTGTCACACTGCCTGAAGTGGGGGTGAGCTGACCTGAAAGTATTCGCATGAGGGTAGACTTTCCGGCTCCGTTCGCACCGATTATGCCATAGCAGTTGCCACGGTTGAATGAGAGATTTACATCCTGAAAGAGCACACGCTTTCCAAACTGTATGCCAAGGTTATTAGTCTGAATCATTTCTTGCTGTCTTGATAATATATGGAGAGAAGATGAGTCTATTAGTGAAAAAACACCGGCAAGAGGCACGCTGATTTTCTATTTATACGGCTGCAAAGTTACGGATTTTTAATGAGACAGACAACATTAGCGGCATTCATGGCGTTTATCATATGAATGTTAACCATGAATCAGGCTGCATGTATGCTTAGGCATCGCATAACGGTCTGACCTGCGGCGCTCCCGTATGACCGAGGTTGCCGCGGATGCTTCTTAAATCAAAATATCATTCTTATGACTACACGTGTTATCCCCTCCTCCGAGCTCATCATAAATGGTGATGGGTCAGCTTTTCACATCCATCTCACTCCGGAACAGCTTCGCGACAAGATTATTCTCGTGGGTGATCCGGGACGAGTGGATATGGTGGCAGAGTACTTCGACACTATAGAATACAATGTGACTTCCCGTGAGTTTCATGCCATAGGGGGCACTTACAAGGGCAAGAAACTAATGTGCATCTCCCATGGCATCGGTTCCGACAATATCGAGATCGTGATGACCGAGCTGGACGCGCTTGCCAACATCGATTTTGACACACGCACGATTAAGCCCGAGCACCGCACTCTCACGCTTGTGAGGGTAGGCACCTCCGGATCTCTGCAGGAGGATATTCATGCCGGAGATTACGTGATGGCCACCAAGGGAATAGGCACCGACGGCATTCTCAATTTCTATGCAGGCCGTAACGCCGTGTGCGATCTGGTGATGGAGGATGCCCTCGTGCGCCACACACAATGGATGAAATCATGGGCGGCTCCTTATATCGTGGATGCCGATCCGGAACTTGTGTCACGCATAGGAGAGCGCGACATGATACATGGATGCACCGTGGCGGCCGTAGGCTTCTATGCGCCCCAGGGACGCATGATACGCCTGCCTCTTGCCTCTCCCGAGCTCATTGACAGGCTTGAGAGCTTTGTCTTTGAGGGAAACCGAATAACGAATTTCGAGATGGAGAGTGCATGCCTTCAGGGGCTTGCAAGGCTGCTCGGACACAAAGCTCTCACGTGCTGCTGCATCATAGCGGAAAGGCGAAATACAAAGGCCGACACTGACTATAAGCCCCGTGTGCGCGGACTGATCGAGACCGTGCTCGACCGCATCTGAGAAGGTTCAGAAGCGTAAGCCGGTGGCCACGCCTAAGGAGCCTACAGCATTGATAAATGAGATTTTCTCGTTGATATACCAGTTGGCAGTAATATAGCCATTTACACCCACAAAAAAATTCTGCAGATTATAAGCGACACCTGATCGTGCCGCAAGATTCACGGCCGGGAGATTCTTCCGGCCGTCTCCGTTGTCGGCGCTGCAATGCTTGAGGCCGAAAGCCGGCATACCCGTGAAATTCAAGACCCAATGCGGGCCGAAAGCCCAGTTATAGCCATAACCGGCTATTATGCAATAGTCATTATAGACAAAGTTAAAATTCAGTGGCTCTCCCTTGGGCAAGTAATCCACCATCTCTTCCGGCAATGTGCTCAAGTCGAAACTGATATCCTGATGACTCACACTCAATCCGAGAATGAATGAGCCTTGCGATCGTTTCTGTATCTTGGAATAATTATACGCAGCCCCCTGATAATATCGGCCATGATTAAAGAAATAAAAAGCGGCCGCTCCATAATTTTTAAGTTGAAGAGAGGGGAAGCGCACATCGATGTATCGCCCTTGGTCGTATGGCTCAAATCTGCGCACCCGCGTCCCGTCGCGATTGCGGGTATAGTACAGATCCACCTCAAAGAGCGCCGTGCTGAAGCTGAAGTCATATCGCTTCTGGCGGGTAGGCTCTTTCGTGATAAGGCGATTGAGATTGGCGGCATATCCCACTGTGACAGCCATGAATGAAAGATATGGCCCGGTAGACATATATAGGCTTGAGAGCATGCGCATGTGCACATTGTCGGGCATGTCGAGCGCATAGGAGTCAAACCAGTTGGAATTCTTCCACATGACTTTCCACTTCTTCCCGGATGGCTGCACATAATCGTGATCATAGGTGTTAAACGTGCGGTCAGCCCAGTTATAGACATTGACACAGAATCCAAGAAACTTCGGATAAATTATTGTAGTATCCTGAATCTGGAAGTTTTTGGCACGCAGTCGATTTATCCAGAAATCCGGATTATCCCTTGTAGCTGTCTCAGCGAGCTGCACCGGCGCCTCCTCCTCTATGTTATCGGGAAGCAGTTCCGGCACCGGATCGAGGCCTACAGAGTCCTGTATATATGAAATTTCTCCGGCCGCCGAAGCTTCAAGGGCAGGCCGGAAAAACAATATAAGAATGAATGCAGAGATAAGTCGGAGATTCATCTATGGATGTTATTGAGTGCCCGGTAGATCTGCCGGCACCCATGCATACTGCCATGGGCGCCTTGACAGAATTCTTAGAGAGTGTTTGGATTTAAATCAAATTAAGGCTGAGAGGATTTTTTGAGGGAATTCCGCGAGTTGAGGAAGGAGCATAGCGAGCTATGCGACTGATGAAACTTGGCGGAATTGACCAAAAAAGACCTCAGGATTAATTTGAAGTTTTTACGCCCATTCTCTTTAATTGTTAATACGGTTTAAATTCAAACGCTCTCTTAATCCGGACAGTATGCTATGAACTTCGCGAGGAGAGAAGAGCGCGCGCTGCCTCAAGCTTGTCGTCATCCACAAACAAGCCTATGCTTGATGTGCCTGCGTCAGGAGCCGGGAAAACGCTCGACATGGCGTTATGTTCCACATAAGCCGGAATATCGTTATTCTCAAGGAAGCCCTTGTCAATGTAAGCTATGGTCTCGGTGTCGTAGATTTTAAGAAGTTTCATGGCAGAGAATCTTTATTGAGTAAATAAAACTTGCGTAATTGTACTTTTTTTATTTAAACACGCAAGTTTTAAAGATTGTTCATGCCATGCAGGGCCGATGTCACCTTATGCCGCGCTGATCAAGAGCCTGCTGATACAGCCGCGCATTCCTGAGATGTGTGTCATAATCAAGCGCAAAATTATGCCGTCCGCTGAAGTCTTCCGACGCGCACATGTATAGATAGCTGTGAGGACGTGAAGTGAGAATGGCATCAATCGTGGCGCCCGATGTGATGCGTATGGGGCCTGGAGGCAATCCGTCATATCTATATGTATTATATGGCGAAGGGTTGTTCAACATGTCGCCTGTTATCCTGCGGATGGAGAAATCACCCATGGCATATTTCACAGTGGGATCAGCCTGCAGGCGCATGCCCTTCTGGAGCCGGTTGATATAAAGACGACCTATCATGCCCTTTTCCGAACTCTGATTGGTCTCCTCATCCACGATGGATGCTATCGTAACTATTTCTCGAGGATGCAAATGCAGCTTTGCCGCCTCATCCATGCGCTCGTTAGTCCAGAAACGATCATAATGCGTCTGTAACTTCTTGATGATTTCTGCCGGAGTGGCAGTCCAATAGAATTCATATGTGTCAGCGAGAAACAATCCTATGATATGCTCTCGGTCAGTGCGTAGTTCCGAAAGGATGTTCGGATCAGAAAAAGCGGCGATCATGGAATCTTTATCCACATCCAGCTTGGCTGCCAGCTTGGCCGCTATCTCTTCCACAGTGCGCTCATTCACAAATGTCACCCTTATGCCGGACTGCGCGCCGCGTCCTATGCGCCGGGCCGCGGCTATGGCTGTCATCCCCTGGTCTATGCGCCAGGCGCCTCGCTGCAAGCTTTCTCCGCCAGTGGCAATAGGCAATGCTCGCTGCAGATGGTCGGCAAAGTCTCGGCCAAGATATCTGGCCACCGAATCGGCCACAGTCTGGGAAGTGGCGCCTTCTGGCACACGGATAATTGCAGTGTGGGGGGCACGGCTCACTACAAGAGGGATAATCGCTGCGGCTGCCAGGCCGAAGACCACAACAAGGCAAATTATATATATCCAGAAATTGCGATAACGGCGTCTCTGACGCGGCTTATCGCTATCCAGATTATTGAGATCGGATGGAGAGCCGGAATTATTACCGTCCCCCTGCTGAGGATCATTGCAATACTTATTAAGGATCATAGTCAGATATATCTGTGTTTGAACTGCAAATTTAATAATTTTCTCACAAACACAGCCCTCTCACTCCTATGAAAAATCACAACAATATGTCAGACACCACCTTTCCCCTGTAATAAATACGGACGTCTCTTCTGTGCCGGCCAAAGAAACAGCTCTCTTCAGGCTGAACGCTGAGAGAGAGCTGAATGGTTGAGATCATGTCATTGATCAGGCCCTATGAAGGTACCTATGTCAAAGATCCAGAACAATAGTAACGCACAAAGTATGATCACGCCTACCCAAAGCCATATTCTGCTGGCAGACGGACGCTTGCGTTCATGTCTTGCGCTCTCCCTTGATAATGATTCCTGTTTACCGTGTGGCATAATTTATATTGTGTTGGTTTAGTATGACTGTTGTAATTATAACACACCGGCAGCGAATATGTTGGATAGAGCATATTTAAAAACCTGCAGGCGTGTAAGGAGCGGATACTCCATACACGCCTGCATAATCAGCTGTATTTTATGAGAGAGAGTTTGAGCTTAAATGATTTAGCGATTTTTGAGTGATTTCAGCAGGCTGAAGAGGGAACCTGGCGGGATATGCTCCCGATGTGGCTTGGCTTAAAGCCCCGCAAGGTGCCGCCGTGATGAAATCAAGAATCCGCCCCCGGAGGAGCTGAATGTTTAATGCTGTGTCATTTCAAACGCTCTCTTAGATTACATCGCTGTTTGTTCAGCGCACATATTCTTTGCTTACTTTAGCGCCTCTACGCACTATATAGATGCCTGCTGCAGGATTGGGCACTCGGCGTCCCTGCATGTCAAAGTAAACCGGCGCCTGATCAAGATCAATCACGATTTCTTCCACACCGGCGGGATCTGAAAGCGTCAGCTTCATGGTCTTGAAATTGGCTTCAAGATTATAGCAGCCGGCCGGTATGCTCCAGGACGTGGCGCCCATGGCACTTACATTAGCCGGATAAGCCACAATAGTTGCCGCCTCACCCTGAGTGAGAGGGGTATTGGTGTCGGGTGCGGTGAGGCCTGCAGCAGAGCCATAGCGGTCGCTGAGATTCACTTCATCCCAGGTGGCGCCGGTAGTGGTGATGAATGAGAAGTAGCCGAGCTCATCATCTTCGGCGGCCTCGATCACAAGGTTTTCGGCCCTGAAGCCCTCTTCATATTTTGTCAGGGCCACAGCCTGGGCTGTGTTCCATGCAGGCACGATGCCCTGCACTGTGCCGATTATATAAAGCTGATCAGGCATATCCACTACAGGCTTAGGATCATCTCCCCCGCCCTGATTGGTGGCATACTGGCCGCGGTCGCCGGTCTTGGTATAAATGTGATTGTTGACAAACGTGAAGTCGGGAGTCTTAGAGGAATCCCCGTCGCCTGCATTGAAGAGGATACCGGTAGTTCCTTCCGGCACTACATAGACCCACACATTATCCTTGAAGAGGCTCATTGCGACTCCGGGCCATGCGGATACATCAGTGCCGCCCCAGTAATGCACATAGGGTGCAGTCCAGTTGGTGGAAGAATTGTCGAAGAACACGCGCAGCTTCCCGTCATCCGGCACCACTACAAGGCCGCCCGGCTCTTCGCCGCCGCCACCGCCGCCATATTCACCCTGGTCGCCGGCCTGATTGTAGATGTGACCCATAGTGCAGGTAAAGTCATCAGTCTTTGAGGCATCGCCGTCACCTGCGTTGAAAATCACGCCTGTAGTGCCTTCCGATACCTCCTTCTTCCATATGTTGCCCTCCACCTTGGTCATAGGCTCACCGGGCCATGTGGATACTGTGGTGCCGCCCCAGTAGTGCACATAGGGGGTAGCCCAATTGGTATGACTGTTGTCATAATATATGGTGTTGGGCTCAGCAGTGGACTTGTCGGTCTTTGTGAATTTCACCGTGCCCGTCTTAGTGCCCTCCTCACCTGTTGCACTCCAGCTTATGGTCACACTCTCACCTACTTCCATATCGGCGCCAAGAGTTACTGTCTTGCTGCCTGTGAAATCTACCTGTGCTGCCGTTCCGATCTTATACCATGCCGATGTAGCGTTTTGGGCGGTAATGGTCACGGTCACAGTCTCATGGAAATTCCCGCCGTTGGGAGAGAACGTCACAGAGGGTTCATGTCTTACTTCGCCGTAAATTACGGCGATGCCCGTGGGGCCTACCTGGCCGGAAATTGTCGAAGATGTCACAGTAAACGTATTGCCGCTCACCTCATCCACATAAGTGCCTGCGGGCACATATTCTCCGCCATTGGCCACACTCACCTGCCGGCTGCCTCCTGCTCCCACTACGATGCAGGCGCCACCTCCGGCACGGGTAATACATGCCACTCCATTGGAGTGAGAGTAGTAATCAGAAGTGCCCGCCATAGCGTTGCGCAGGTGGTTTACTGCCGCTATCTCTTTGCTCGTAAAATGGGTGGAACCCTTCTGGCCCATCTTGATCGCCGTGCGGGAAGTGGCTGCCGGGCGAGAAAAATACAGTGAGCTCTCCCCGTTGCGACACGCCCCTATAGCCCAGGCGCGGTCAATCTTATCCTGAGATATGAGGGCCGAATTCACGCCATACTGTCCGTCATTGGAATAAGTGTCATGACTTTCTCCCCAATAGACAATGCCTGTGGATGGCACTCCATTGGCAGTCCATGAACCTCCGCCGGTAGGCACCTGGCCGTTGCACACCTGGCTGCGAGTCCAGTCGGAATATTCTGAATCGGTGACACTGATATTGTCGGTATACTCTTTCAGCAACTTGTATTTGTCGCCTCCGGGGCCATCAAGAATCTCTCCGTAATGCCACATACCGGCCACCGAGCACACCTGAGGCCAGAAATTACATCCCTCGGAAGGCAAGCCTATATGCTTTGCGGCATCCCAACGTATTCCTTTCACGCCCAAGCTCTTAAGATCCTCTATAAATGCCTTGGCACGGGCCTGCACCTGCGCGTCTTCAGAGTTTACGTCACCATATTCTCCAAGCTGATTATGAGTGATGGAATAGCGGTTGCCATAATCTACTCCTCCGTTCCAGCGCACACGTCCGTTACTGTCCCACCATGTGTCATGATAACCGGCGGCCTGGTTTACATGATTGGCCACTACGTCCACCACGATCTTGATGCCATACTTTTCCGCCTCCTGGCAAAGGCTCTGGAGCTGTGCGCGTGTGCCATTGCCATTTGCCTTAAATGCAAAGTCATAGGGCATGTAGGCATAAAACCACTCGGCGCCCGTGTTGCAATTGCCCTGCACCGGGCTTACCTGAATAGCGCCAAAACCGGCTTCGGCAATTTTGGGAAGCTCTGCCTTTATATCACTGAACGTCCAGTCGAAGCAATGCAATATGTTGCAGTCTTGAATATTATCAGGAATGCCATACTGATTTGCCGCGAAGAGACCCGGAGCACCGGCAGCCAGGGCCAGTGCCAAAGAGAAAAAGAGTTTCTTCTTCATGGGGTAATGAGAAAAATGTAAGATTTATTAGTTAACAAAAGACCGACATATTTATCCAAACATATCGCTCTCAGTATTTCCACAGGATAAAATTTTTACAAAGGTAATATATTTTTTTTACATTCCAACATCTCAATTGCAAAAAAGGCAAGTCCCCCCGCTTGGGCACAACAGACAGATTTATTAATTTTGCAGTCTATAAATACGCAAGCGTTATGACAGCAACATCCCCCTCCGAAAGAATCCACTTCCTTCGCAATGAGCTTAACAGACACAACTACAATTACTATGTGCTGAACTCTCCTGAAATATCCGACCGTGACTTCGATATACTCATGCATGAGCTTGAGAGGCTTGAAGCCGCCCATCCGGAGCTTCACGACCCGCTGTCTCCCACTCAGCGCGTAGGTTCCGATTTATCGCAGGGGTTCGTGCATATACGACACGAGCGGCCTATGATGTCGCTTGCCAATACCTATGGCATCGATGAGGTGGATGACTGGTTTCATCGTGTGGGCGAGGGTCTCGGCGGTGAGAAATGGGAAGCTGTTGGAGAACTGAAATTCGACGGCACTTCAATATCTCTCACTTATGAAAATGGGCGACTCGTGAGAGCGGTGACTCGCGGCGACGGAACACAGGGGGATGATGTAACCCGCAACGTAATGACCATCCGCTCCATTCCTCTTACTCTGCAAGGCTGCGGCTGGCCCGAGTTATTTGAGATCAGAGGCGAGATCCTTATGCCCTGGGAGAGTTTTGAGAGACTTAACAAGGAACGCTTTGAAAATGAAGAGCCTCTCTTCGCCAACCCGCGAAACGCGGCCTCCGGCACGCTCAAGACCCTCGACCCCAGGATAGTGGCAGCCAGGCGCCTCGATGCCCGATTCTATTACTTGCTTGGCGACAATCTGCCCTTCTCCACTCATTATGAAAACATGCAGGCCGCAAGAGAATGGGGGTTTAAGGTATCTCCTGCCATGAAAGTGCTTCATTCCATTGAGGAGGTGAACAGCTATATCGGCCATTGGGATGAGGCCCGCAGAGAGCTGCCGGTAGCCACCGACGGCCTTGTATTCAAAGTAAACTCGCTGAGACAGCAGCTTAATCTCGGCTATACGGCCAAGTCGCCACGCTGGGCCATAGCATTCAAATTCAATCCGGAAAACGCCTGTACCCGGCTGCGATTCGTAAGCTTCGAGACCGGACGCATGGGCATAGTGACCCCTGTGGCCAATCTTGAACCGGTACTGCTGTCGGGCACCATCGTAAAACGGGCCTCTCTGCATAATGCCGACATTATAAATCAGCTCGACATCCATGAGCGCGACTGGCTCTATGTAGAGAAAGGGGGAGAGATAATACCCAAGATAACCGGCGTGGATACCTCTAAGAGAGAGACCGATGCGCCACGCATAGAATTCGTATCCCATTGTCCCGCCTGCGGCACTCCTCTCAAAGTAATAGAGGGCGAGGCCGCAAGATGGTGCCCCAACCGATACGGATGCCCCCCTCAGATCACGGGACGCATAGAGCACTTTTGCGCACGCCGCATGATGAATATCGACGGCATCGGAGAAGAGACTGTTGAACTGCTCTACAGGCATGGCCTTGTCTCCTCGATAGCCGATCTATACAAGCTATCGGCCGAAGACCTCTATAAGCTCGACGGCATGGGAGAGAAAAGTGCTCTGCGCATAATAAGCGGCATCGAGGCTTCGAAGCAAGTGGCGTTCGAAAGAGTGGTATATGCCCTGTCAATACCCAACGTAGGTGAGACCACTGCCAAGCGGCTGGCCGGCGCCGTGCAGTCGATGGATAACATGCTGGCCATGACGGAGGAGGAACTTACACGCATTCCCGATGTAGGCCCTGTCATAGCCCGATGCATATGCGATTTCCTAAAGGAACCGGCCAACATTGCGACAATAGATGCTCTGAGAAAGGTCGGTGTGCAGATGCAACTTAGCGAAGACAAGATGCAGCCCCGTGGCACCGCTCTTGAGGGTAAGCAGATAGTGATCAGCGGAACTTTCTCGCTACACAGCCGTGATGAATACAAGGAGATCATAGAGCGCGAAGGCGGTCGCAACTCAAGCTCCATCAGCAAGAAGACAAGCTTTGTTCTCGCAGGCGACAACATGGGGCCGGCAAAGGCCGAAAAATGTGCCAAACTCGGCATACCTATGATAAGCGAGCAGGATTTTCTGAGCATGATATCCGGAGATTCCGAATAATAACCCATGGTCAATTGCCTGAGACAGTATTTATTTGTAACTTTGCAGCATGATTACAGCCAGCCAGAAAAAGAAGGAAAACATTGCCGAATATCTGCTATACATGTGGCACATTGAGGATCTCATACGTGCCAACGGCCTTGACATCGACCTGATACGCAAGAATATAATCGACAAATATTCCGACCTTTCGCCGGAGCGGCGACATGAGATGGAAGAATGGTATGAGAGCCTTATCGACATGATGCGCCGCGAAGGTGTAGCCTCAGGCGGGCATCTTCAGCTCAATAAGAATGTGATCCTCTCTCTTGCCGACCTGCATAACCGCCTTATGGCCGATCCCCGATACGCCGCATATTCCAATCAGTATTATGCCACTCTGCCTCTCATCGTAGAGCTCAGGGCCAGGGCGGGCGAAAATAAGCCCGGAGAGATAGAGGCCTGCTTCAATGCCCTATACGGCATAATGCTGCTGCGCATGCAGGGAAAGCAAGTGAGCGAAGAGACGCTGAAGGCGGCCGCCCAAATCAGTAAATACCTGGCCACGCTGGCAGCTCTTTATAAAAAGGATGATAATAACGAACTTGAATTCTCGGAATGACCCGGCTTCTCATCACCGGCTCCCGCGGGCAACTCGGATCCACTCTGAAGCATCTGCTTTCGGAGAGAAATGACATTGAGGCCTGCTTCACTTGCAGCGACGGACTCGACATAACTCGCCAATCCGACTGGGAGACGGCCATCTCGGAATTAAGGCCCGAATTCATCATAAACTGCGCGGCATATACTGCCGTGGACAAAGCCGAGGATCATGAGAGGGAAGCTCTCGCAGTAAATTGCGAAGCCGTGAGAATAATGGCCGAGGCTGCGGCAAGGCATGACTGCAAGATAATCCACATAAGCACCGACTATGTATTTGACGGTGACAGCCACACACCTCTCAAGGAGGATGATCCCACTGCCCCCTACACCGCCTACGGCCGCACGAAGCTCGCCGGAGAAGAGGCCCTGAGGAGGATTCTCCCCCACGGCTCCGTCATCCTTCGCACGGCATGGCTCTACAGCCCTTATGGCCACAACTTCGTTAAGACGATGCTTCGCCTGGCCTCTGAGCATAAGAATATAAATGTAGTGGCCGACCAGATCGGGTCTCCCACATCGGCTCTCACTCTGGCCCGTGCGGTCATGACTGTCGTGGATCACCAGCAATGGCTTCCGGGCATTTATCATGTCACCGATGCCGGAGTGGCCTCATGGTATGACCTGGCAGTAGCCACATTGCGCATGGCAGGAAAAGACTGCCATGTCACACCTGTCACTACAGCACAATATCCCACCCCGGCCCGACGGCCATATTATTCCCTGCTCGCAAAGGAGAAATTCACTTCCACTTTCGGAATCGCCCTCCCCCACTGGCAGGAATCTCTCAAGAATTGCTTAGAAGATTTATTGAAATGTTGAACGATGAAATACTCCGCCGGCGCACTTTTGCCATAATCTCCCACCCGGACGCCGGCAAAACCACTCTTACAGAAAAACTCCTGCTCTTCGGCGGCGCAATACATGTAGCCGGAGCCGTAAAAAGCAACAAGATAAAAAAGACAGCCACTTCCGACTGGATGGAGATAGAGAAACAGCGCGGAATCTCTGTGGCCACTTCGGTGATGGGCTTCAATTACGGCCCTTATAAAATAAACATTCTCGACACCCCGGGCCACCAGGACTTTGCCGAAGACACGTTCCGAACACTCACGGCCGTGGACTCTGTCATAATAGTAGTGGACGTGGCAAAGGGTGTGGAGACGCAGACACGCCGACTCATGGAGGTGTGCCGCATGCGCAATACCCCTGTGATAATTTTCGTAAACAAGCTCGACCGTGAGGGGCGAGATCCATTCGAGATTCTCGACGAGCTGGAGCAGGAACTCAAAATAAGCGTGCGTCCGCTCTCCTGGCCTATCAATATCGGAGCCAAATTCAAGGGCGTATACAACATCTATGAGCAGGGACTCGACCTCTTCACCCCCTCCAAGCAGACCATATCGGAGCGTGTGGAGATTGCAGATGTGGCCGACCCGCAGGTGGACGAGCTTGTGGGCGAGACTGATGCGGCCAAGCTCCGAGAGGATCTTGAACTAATCGAAGGCGTTTATCCTGAATTTGACCAGGAAGACTACCTGCAGGGCAAAGTCGCTCCGGTGTTCTTTGGCTCCGCCCTCAACACATTCGGAGTAAAGGAACTGCTCGACTGCTTCGTGAAAATCGCTCCGTGTCCGCGACCCATAGAGGCTCAGGAGCGCACCGTAAGGCCCGAAGAGGAGCAATTCTCCGGATTCGTCTTCAAGATCCACGCCAACATGGATCCCAACCATCGCTCCTGCATAGCCTTCGTGAAAGTGTGCAGCGGAAAATTCGAGCGCAACGCACCTTACACTCACATGCGGCTCGGCAAGCAGTTGCGTTTCGCAGCTCCCACAGCATTCATGGCTCAGAAGAAGAATATTGTGGATGAGGCTTTCCCTGGGGATATAGTAGGTATCCCCGACAATGGCAACTTCAAGATAGGCGACACTCTCACACAGGGTGAGCAGCTTCACTTCAAGGGCCTGCCGTCATTCAGCCCTGAAATGTTCAAATATATAGAAAACGCCGACCCCATGAAAGCCAAACAGCTCGACAAAGGCATACGCCAGCTCATGGATGAAGGCGTGGCACAGATGTTTACCAATCAGTTTAACGGACGCAAGATAATAGGCACCGTCGGCCAGCTGCAATTTGAAGTGATACAGTATCGCCTTCTGCATGAATACGGCGCACAATGCCGCTGGGAGCCAATCAGCCTCTACAAGGCTTGCTGGATTGAGAGCGATGACGCTCAGGCCCTGGAGGCATTCAAACGCCGCAAACATCAGTTCATGGCTACCGACAAGGAAGGTCGCGACGTCTTTCTGGCCGACAGCAACTATGTGCTTCAGATGGCTCAGAGCGACTTCCCCAAAATACGCTTCCATTTTTCGAGCGAGTTCTGACAGGCCACCATAACTTCTTAATTACAACTATAATACTGAGGTCTGATTCTATTATTGGTCAGGCCTCTTATTTTATTTATATATACTGCTGTAATGTGTCGCATAATAGGATGCGCCTCGGTGATTACGGCTGTCCACGCTTACGAAATTGCAATGGCCCAAAATTAGCATTGACTGAGATTCAGCCACTTGCGCACCTGACAAGTGGGCGTGAGATATCTTTATAAGGAAATACCTGCCGGGTGCTCTCAGAAAGACGCCCGGCAGGTATTGTTATGAGCCGCGAGTGGGACTCGAACCCACGACCTTCGCGTTACGAATGCGATGCTCTACCAACTAAGCTATTGCGGCATGAAGATTCCGTTCTTCGTTTTACTCTGCAAAGGTAGGCATTTTTTATGAATTAAGCAAATTACCCCGAAAATACGCCAGGGCAACCGCATCAAAATTTTGCTTTAAGTAGCATGTCGGTCAGATAGTCGT
>CAJTTA010000023.1 GCA_910579305.1 uncultured Muribaculaceae bacterium | reverse complement strand
CTAAATATTTGATAACGCTTCTTAAAAATTATGGATTCTGATGCGGTTGCCCTGCAGACCGACTTTCCATTATATTATATTGACTTACATTCTTTGCGTATCAAAAGAAATCGCGGCTTGTGAAATAATACTCTTCCAGCCTGCTTAAATCCTTCTTCGACGCAGGCCTCCATCTGCGCACGCGATAGGAACCCTCATCAACGGGGGCGCCATCCCAGTCGAAGCTCTCGAAACTGCCGTTCCAGCCCTGCTGCAGGCATCCGAAACTGTCACGCACCGTCACTTCATCCTCGCTCACGCTCTCTATGAGAATATAATGAGGGGCATCACCCTTGCCCAGGCAGCCCGTGCTCTCATCGTAGGAATACTTATAGCGGTCGATGCAGAACACCGGCGAAGATTCGTGCACGGCGTATTCAGAAATGACATCGCCTTCGAATCCATACGCCTCACACGCCGGCAACGTCGCGGGATAGTCCGGATCCGGACATCGCTCGCCCTCGCCGTTATAGAATTCGGCCAACCCTGCAGGCACCCATATCCGGCCTTCGAGCGTAAGGGCGACAGTCTCCGCCGAAGGATAGACAGGCTCCGGATCGGGAATATCCTCATCGCTACATGCGGCTGACAGCAGCAGAGGCAGGAGATATAGAAACTTTACCGGTCTCATCGCTCAGACACGTTTGCACCGGGCTCATAGGGATCCGTGCTCTCTCCGTAGCTCCAATATGTTTCCTGCTCCGAAGGTCTGGCAAGACGCAGAGAAGATTCTTTATAGGAGTCTTCATCATGACTATGATATGTCATCCAATCAAATGTAGCCTCATCGCCGGTCCATCCTTCCGGCAATATGCCATAATCATCTCTCACTATAAGCTCATCACCTTCAAGCGCCACTACGTGAAGCGAAAGTCCTTCATCGAAACCACCTTCGTACAAACTAATTTCAATAAAGCCTGTCTCGGGATTATACTTATAGTAATAATGATACTTCTGATTCATCGGGCCCGGCATTCCAGGCACCTTCATGCCAAACATAGTGCATTTACCGTCAGCAAAATGATAAGCCCGTATGAGGGGCCACTGTCCGGCTATCATGGGAGGCTCAAGATTGACATCGTCACCGTTATAGTAGCCGAAGAAACGATACTTCACCCACATCTTGCCTTCCACTTTCTGCTGAAACTCCTGCGCCGTGAGATATTTCGGCACTCTTGTCTCCACATACGACTTCGTCTCCGGATTAGAAGCAGGGCCGTCTTCATCGCTGCATGCCGACATTGTCAGCATCACCGCCAGCGACATGAATAATAATTTTAAATGTTTCATTAGGCGTTTATTTTTTTAGTTACGCCAACAAAGTTATAAAATAAATTTTAAATTTGCAAGATTCTGCGATGTTTTTTTTGCAAACAGAAAGCACATTTACCCCCTCAATGCGCCCTTATTTCACACAATCCCCTCACAATCACACAAGTAGCCACGTCTTCTCTAAAAATTACAATCTATCACCAAATATAAACACACATCATTCTTTATATTTACAACCAATCTCCAGTCATTTTTGCTTTATAAGACCAAATGGCATGTTACAGCAACCCCACATCTGACCGTCACAACAAAAGAGCGTCTGTAAATTCCTCCGGCCATCAATATCCCGCAATCCCGAGTGGCATACGGAAACTCGTCTTGAAGCCAAAGAGATTCCCGCGCTTTCTCATACAGTGAACCGATACAGAAACGAAGGGAATACAATCGAGAAAATTCCTCACACGTTTGGTCATTTCAAAAATTGTAATTAATTTTGTAATCATACCCACAGGGAACCTATCCTTGTATCATAATCATTTTAATACAGGAAGTCCTCCCTCTTTTTAACTTTTCCTCTCCTTAAACAACTCTCATCCATGAGCATCACCAGCGCCGCGCTCCATAAAGCGCTCAAGAATCACTTCGGCTTCGACAACTTCAAAGGCAATCAGGAAGACATAATAATGCGTCTGCTTGGAGGCAAGGATGTCTTTGTGCTAATGCCTACCGGGGGCGGCAAGAGTCTTTGCTACCAGCTCCCTGCCCTGCTCATGGAGGGCACAGCCATTGTGGTGAGTCCGCTCATCGCTCTGATGAAGAATCAGGTCGATGCCATGCGCAATTACTCCGACTATGACGGTGTGGCGCATTTCCTGAATTCTTCCCTCTCCCGCTCTGCTGTGGAGCAGGTGAAGGCCGATGTGCGCGAAGGACGCACCAAGTTGCTGTATGTGGCGCCGGAGAGCCTCACAAAGCAGGAGAACATTGACTTCCTGAGAGACATTAGGGTGAGTTTCTACGCTGTGGATGAGGCGCATTGCATCTCCGAATGGGGCCATGACTTCAGGCCTGAATACCGCAAGATTCGCCCCCTTATCAATGAAATACAGGTGCGCCCCGTGATAGCTCTCACTGCCACCGCCACGCCAAAGGTGCAGCATGACATACAGAAGAATCTCGGCATAATGGAGGCCGAGGTGTTCAAGTCGAGCTTCAACCGCAAGAACCTTTACTACGAAGTGCGCACCAAGACCAAGGATGTGGATCGCGACATAATAAAATTCATCCGCTCCAATCCCGGCAAGAGCGGCATAATCTACTGCCTGTCGCGTAAGAAGGTGGAAGAGCTCACTGAGACCCTGAGGGTCAACGACATACGCGCACTACCCTATCACGCAGGCATGGACAGCGCCTTGCGCAGCGAGAATCAGGATGCTTTCCTGCTTGAGAAGGCCGATGTGATAGTGGCCACAATAGCCTTCGGCATGGGCATCGACAAGCCCGACGTGAGATACGTGATACACTATGACATACCGAAATCTCTTGAAGGCTATTACCAGGAGACGGGGCGTGCCGGCCGTGACGGCGGAGAAGGACGCTGCATAACCTATTACGCCCACAAAGACCTCCAGAAGCTTGAGAAGCTCATGCAGGGCAAGCCTGTGATCGAGCAGGAGATCGGGCGTCAGCTATTGCTTGAGACTGCCTCATATGCAGAGTCTTCCATATGCCGCCGCAAGACGCTCCTTCATTATTTCGGAGAGGAATTCCATGAGGATAATTGCGGAAACTGCGACAACTGCCTCAATCCCAAGGCCCGGGTGGAGGCGCAGGATGAGCTGTGTGCGGCTCTTGAGACGGTGCTTGCGCTGAACGAGAAGTTCAAGACCGACTATGTGATAACCGTGATGACCGGGCGCGGCACCGATGAGGTGCGCTCCTACGGGCATGACAAGCTCGAGGCGTTTGGCTGCACCCCGAAAGCCGATGAGAAATTCCTGAACACCGTGATACGCCAGGCTGTCATAGCAGGATTCCTGGAGCGCTCTGTGGAAAACTACGGCACTCTGCGGGTGACGGAAGAGGGCAATGCCTTTCTCCGCGCGCCAAAGAGCTTCAAGGTAACCGAAGACAATGACTTCACCGAGACAGAGGAGGAAATCACGCCGCGCGCCGGCGGGGGAGCGGCCGACCCGGTGCTCTTCTCCATTCTCAGGGATCTGCGCAAGAAAGTGGCCCGCACTCAGGATCTCCCCCCTTATGTGATATTTCAGGATCAAAGCCTGGAGGCCATGGCCACGACTTACCCCGTCTCTCTCAATGAGTTGCAGAACATTCCGGGCGTAGGAGCAGGCAAGGCCAAGAGATTCGGCAGGGAATTCGTGGAAATAATCAAGCGGCATGTGGAGGAAAACGACATAGAGCGTCCCGAAGACCTGCGCGTGCGCACGATGCCCAACAAGAGCAGGGTCAAGATCTCCCTTATCCAGGGCATCGACCGCAAGATTGACCTGGATGAGCTTGCCGAGTCCCGCGGACTTGAGTTTGGTGAGATGCTTGATGAGCTTGAAGCAATAGTATATGCCGGCACCAAGATCAACATATCCTATTTTCTCGATGAAATAATCGATGAAGACCGCCAGGATGAGATCATGGACTATTTCCGCGAATGTGAGGAAGATGACATTGAGGGCGCCATCGAGGAATGGGGCAGCGAATACTCGGAAGATGAGATACGCATGATGCGCATAAGATTCCTCTCCGAAATGGGCAACTGATCCCTCTCTGCTCCGCGCGCCAATACACACGGCGGCATCTAAGCGACAGAATGCAACGGCCGGCAGAATGGATTTTGCCATGTCAGAAATTATTGTTAATTTTGCAGGCAATAAATACCCTTGAAAGTATATATATATGTCGTCGTTTATTGCTGATCGAGTAGAGATGGAGGGACTCACGTTTGATGACGTGCTGCTTATCCCCGCCTATTCCAATGTACTTCCCCGAGAAGTCAATCTTTCCACAAAGTTTTCACGTCGCATCACCCTAAATGTGCCCATCGTGTCGGCCGCCATGGACACCGTCACCGAGAGTGCCCTGGCCATAGCCATAGCACGCGAAGGAGGCATAGGCGTGATCCATAAGAACATGCCCATCGAGGAGCAGGCACGACAGGTGCACGCCGTGAAGCGTGCGGAAAACGGCATGATCTACGACCCCGTCACCATCCTCATCGGCTCCACTGTTGCCCAGGCTCTCGACATGATGCGCGAGTATCACATAGGCGGCATTCCCGTAGTGGATGACAAAGGCCTGCTGCGCGGAATCGTCACCAACCGCGACCTGCGCTTCGAGCGCAACCTCAACAGGCCCGTAGACGAAGTAATGACCAGCGAGAACCTTGTGACCACCACTCAGAGCACAGACCTTGAAGAGGCAGCCGACATCCTGCAGAGCCATAAGATAGAAAAGCTGCCCGTGGTGGATGCCGACGGCAAGCTCGTGGGACTCGTGACCTATAAGGACATAACCAAGGCCAAGGACAAGCCCTTTGCCTGCAAAGACCGTCTCGGTCGCCTCCGCGTGGCCGCAGGAATAGGCGTGACTCCCGACGTTATGATCCGCGCCGAAGCTCTTGTGAAGGCAGGCGTAGACGCATTGGTGATCGACACTGCCCACGGTCATAGCGCAGGCGTGGTGAAGGTGTTGCGTCAGGTCAAGGAAGCATTCCCCGACATTGACGTGGTAGTGGGCAACATCGCTACAGGCGAGGCAGCGAAATATCTTGTGGAGAATGGCGCCGACGCAGTGAAAGTGGGCATAGGCCCGGGCTCCATCTGCACCACTCGCGTGGTGGCAGGCGTGGGCGTGCCTCAGCTCTCGGCCATTTATGATGTGGCGAGCGCCCTCAAAGGCACCGGCATACCTCTCATAGCCGATGGCGGCATACGATACTCCGGCGATATAGTGAAGGCTCTGGCAGCCGGCGGCTATAGCGTGATGCTCGGAGGCATGCTCGCCGGAGTGGAGGAAAGCCCCGGAGACACCATCATCTTCAACGGTCGCAAATTCAAGGCTTACCGAGGCATGGGCTCGCTGGAGGCAATGGAGAAAGGCTCCAAAGACCGCTATTTCCAGGGAGGCGAAGTCGATGCCAAGAAGCTTGTGCCCGAGGGCATAGCTGCCCGCGTGCCTTTCAAGGGAACGCTCTTTGAGGTGATATATCAGATGCTCGGAGGCCTGAGAGCAGGCATGGGCTATTGCGGCGCGCCCGACATAGAGGCCCTGCATCACGCCCGGTTCACCCGAATCACCAATGCGGGCGTGCTTGAAAGCCATCCCCACGATGTGGCCATCACCAGCGAAGCGCCCAACTATTCACGTTCCTGACGCAGACTGAACACAGCGACAACAATAGCTATCTTAATAAAAAGAAGGTGTACCCGCTTTATATGTGAGGTACACCCTTTCTTTTTTATTACCCCCCTCAATAAAAGTTTCCTTTGCATGAGAGACAATTCCGGCCAAGGGTATAAGAAAGCCAAGGCCGGAGGGATCAATGACCTTTTTAATTTTCTTGACTCGCACCTTGAACGTCTATAATACCAGAACGTCTATAATCCCATATATCCATAGAATCACACTCTAAACGAAGCGGCTCACTCTTGGAGCTGCTTCGTTTTTTTTGCAGGTCTTCAACCTCTTTTCCGGATAAAACTCTTATTTTTTAAGCCATTGACATAAGAAAAACACACGTGTCGCGTTAATTAAACGGAGAAGTATGTAAAGCTCCACAACACCTTGTTTTACCTATATCAAATATGAATAAACCATTTCTCCTTACGCTGGCTGTGGCCGGTGTCGTAGGCGCAGGCTTCGCCGCCAAGAACGACCCCGCGGTCATGCGTATTGCCGGTCGGGATGTGCCCCGTTCGGAATTTGAGTACCTGTTCAATAAGAATGCGGGCCAGCAGCTTGAGCAGCAGAGTCTGGAGGACTATGCCGAGCTGTTCAAGATATACAAGCTCAAAGTGGCCGATGCCCTTGAAGAGCATCTTGACACCACGGCCGCGTTCCAAAAGGAATATCTCGGATACGCGCGTGAGTTGGCACAACCTTATATGATCGACTCCACATGCTATAAACAGCTGCTGCACCAGATGTATGACCGTGCTCAGGAAGAAGTGGAGGCGCGCCACATCATGTTCTTCAAGCCTCGCCAATATGGCGGCATGGTGAGCCGCGAGGCTTATACGAGAGCCGACAGCGTGCTCACGGCCTTGCGCCAGGGTGCCGACTTTGAGGAAATGGCCCGCATGTATTCCCAGGACAGAAGCAGCGCCACTCGTGGCGGCAGCATGGGATATGTGACTGTTAATCAGACTCCCCTTGAGTTTGAGACAGCCATATACAACACACCCGAAGGTCAGCTTTCCGACATCATAGAGACATCTGTGGGCGTACACATCATCAAGGGAGGCAAGCACCGCAAGGCTCGCGGCACTGTGGAGGTGCTTCACATCCTGCAGCTTGTGCCGGAAGACGCCACTCCCGAAGAGCAGGCCCGCATCAAGGCCCGCATAGACAGCATATACACTCTTACCACCGCGCCCAACGCCAGCTTTGAGGCGCTGGCCGCCAGACTGAGCGATGACAAGCGCTCGGCCCGCCAGGGGGGTAATGTGGGATGGTTCGGCTGCGGACGCATGCTCCCGGAATTCGACTCAGCATCTTTCGCTCTCGGAATCAATGAGATAAGCACACCCGTACGCACCCGTGCAGGCTGGCACATAATAAAGAAGGTCGGCGCCAAGGAAATATCCTCATATGAAGAAAGCGAGCCTATGTTCCGCCAGGTCATAGAGCATCCCGAAAGAGGCTATGGGAAGATACTTTTCAGTGAATTCTCCGCGAAGCTCCGCAAGAAATATCACTTCAAGCAGAATAAGAAGCTGCTTGAACAGCTCTTTGCCTCCGCAGGTGAAAACGGCATAGACAGCACTTTCATCAACACCTGGAAGACAAATCAGGCCGAAATAGCTTCCTGGGACGGCACAAAATACACAATGCCTGAATTCATGGACTATCTTTCCCGCTTTGCGTATGAGACCAGTCCGCAGGCTGCCCCAGGCTACCTCAGAAAGCGATTTGACAACTATGTGAATGCACAGCTGCACAAGCTTCAGCTCGATCGCATGGCTGACGAGAATGACGCCTATCGCAATCTCCTCAATGAATACCGCGACGGCATGCTCCTCTTTGAGGTAAGCAACCGCAAGGTGTGGGAAAAAGCGGCCAAGGACACCGAGGGTCTCGAGCGCTACTTCCAGGCCAACCGCAGCAATTACACCTGGACTAATCCTCACGTGAAGGGCTTTTTGGTGCAGGCTCCATCCGACTCTGTGGCGCAGGCCGTGCAGCAGCGCATAGCCACTCTGCCGCAAGCAGAACTGCTCGACTCCATACGCAAGGAATATCCCGAGGTGAAGATCGATCAGATCCTTGCAGCCAAGGGAGAGAATATGCTTGTCGACGCTCTGGCTTTCGGATCAGGCCCCGTGCAGAATCCCGACTCCAAATATCCCGCTTACTTCATGTCGCACATGCGCGTGATCACCGCGCCCGAAACGGCCGCCGACGTGCGCGCCCAGGTCACCACCGACTATCAGAATGAGCTTGAGCGCCTGTGGATCGAAGAGTTACGCGCCAAATACCCCGTAGAGGTGTTCGACAAGGAGCTGAAGAAAGTGAAACTCAAGAAATAGCAGACATAAATTTTCTCATAGGCAGAAAGCCGCGGGCCACTCATTCCTATTCAAGGATGGCCTGCGGTTTTCGTATATATAATAAATCCGGGCAGGCATCCGCGATAGATGCCGCCCGGGATATGTGTTTCCAAGACAATGCTTCTTAAGAAGCGGTGGTATAAAGATCAGATCGTAGAGGCCGGCCGCTCATACACCTTGGCTGCCACGGTATCGGCCATATGCAGCAAAGTTACAAGCGGATAAAGCTTTTCCGCCTGCTTGATGTCCTTCTGCTGCTCGGAATCAGCCTGATTCACGCTCCAGGCTCCCATGTGCCAGCGTATGGCGCATATCTCGGCATCAGTGAGATCAAGCCCCATCTGAAACAGACGTATGACCGATTTCTCGCCATGTCCCACAGGAAGATCGGTCTGATTGAAGCCATATTCGGCCTGACCGAAATCCACCTGCGCGCCACGCCGCTTGAAATACAGATCGGCCTTGCACATGTCATGCAGCAGAGCGGTTACGATGATGCTCTCATCGCTCACCTTCTCATATATATCAGGACGCACCGCCATCAGACTTTTCTTGAGAAGCATCGCGGCGTCATACACATTGAGCGAATGCACCATGAGTCCGCCCTCGAAGCACAGATGCCCCTTGGCCGAAGCCGGCGCCTTGAAATAATCGGTACGCTCAAGCTCCTCTATGAAATAGTCTATATCCTGAATCTTCGTGCTCCTGAGCAACTCTATCACACGAGCCTTGAGCTTCTTGAGTTCTTCCTTATCCATAGCGTCAGGCCTTCTCTATGAGGGAGTGACCTGTCATCTCCGAAGGCTGCGGGAGTTCCATCAGGCTCAGAATCGTGGGAGCTACATCGGCCAGACGGCCATTTGCCAGCTTCACATCCTTCAGGTCGTCGCTCACAAGGATGCAGGGCACCGGGTTGAGCGAATGAGCAGTATTGGGAGTGCCGTCCTCATTGACCGCATGATCGGCATTGCCATGGTCGGCTATGATAAGAGACTCATAGCCATGCTCACGCGCTGCGCCTATCACATCCCTCACACAGCTGTCCACCGTCTGCACAGCCTTCTCTATAGCCTCATACACACCTGTATGGCCCACCATGTCGCCATTGGCGAAATTCACCACAATAAGGTCATACTTATCGGTCTTTATAGCCTCCACAAGCTTATCCTTCACCTCAAAGGCGCTCATCTCCGGCTTAAGGTCATAGGTGGCCACCTTGGGAGAGGGCACGAGTATGCGGTCTTCCTCCTTGAAGGGTGTCTCGCGGCCGCCGTTGAGGAAGAACGTCACGTGGGCATATTTCTCTGTCTCCGCTATGTGGAGCTGGCGCTTGCCGCATGCGGATACATATTCGGCAAGAGTGTTGTTCACATCCTCCTTGTCGAAGAGTATGTGCACACCCTTGAATGAAGCGTCATAAGGAGTCATGCAATAATACTGCAGTCCGGGCAAAGGCTTCATGCCGTTCTCTTCATGCTGAGTGAGCACTACGGTAAGCTCCTTGGCGCGGTCATTGCGATAATTGAAGAATATCACAGCGTCATCGGGCTTGATCGTGCCGTCGACCGATGCATTTACTATCGGCTTTATAAATTCATCGGTCACACCCTCGGCATAGCTTTCCTCCACAGCCTTCACCATGTCGGTGGCAGGACGTCCCACACCGTTCACAAGCAGGTCATAAGCCTCCTTCACACGCTCCCAGCGGTTGTCGCGATCCATGGCATAATAACGACCTATCACCGATGCGATCTCTCCGGTGCTCCCTGCACAGTGGGCAGTAAGATCGGCCAGGAAACCGGCTCCGCTCTTGGGATCGGTGTCGCGACCATCCATAAAGCAGTGGATATATACCTTGGAAAGACCATATTTCTTTGCTATGTCGCAGAGGGCAAACAGGTGGTCGAGTGAAGAATGCACCCCGCCTGTAGAAGTGAGACCCATGAAGTGTATGGCCCGGCCGCTCTTTGCTGCATATTCGAACGCAGAGACAATCTCCGGATTCTCAAGAATGGAGCCGTCGGCTATGGCACGGTTGATCTTCACAAGATCCTGATACACTACCCTGCCGGCGCCAATGTTAAGATGGCCCACCTCGGAATTACCCATCTGGCCGTCAGGCAGACCCACATCCTCGCCGCTGGCGCTCAACTGCGAATGTGGATATTTCTCATTCAGAGAGTCGAGAAAAGGAGTGGGGGTCACATAAATCACGTCATCCTTGCGGTGGTCGCCTATGCCCCAGCCGTCAAGAATCATAAGAAGTGCTTTTTTATCCATAGTTCTATCTATAAATTTTCACGGGAAATACAATATGCGTTTCAAAGCGTAAAATTACAAAAACTTCGGCATAACCGCAAGTTTAGGTAAAAGCAACTCCCTCCGGGAGGCTTCCCTATATAAGCAACCATCCGGCATGACCCAATGTTCAAGAAAAATAATTGCTTCGCCCGGACTTTGGGATTCTCACGCCAAAGTCCGGGCGAAGCAGCGATTCAGCGGCTCAGGCCGGATTATTTCACAAGTACTTTGGAAGATATGCCGCAACCCTTCACTATGTAAAGGCCGGGAGAGACGGAAATCCTGCCGGAACCGCCATGATACACACTGCGGCCGAACGCATCATAGATGCTCACAGTTGCATCTCCTTCCACAAGCACTGCACCTGTTGTGCCCGTAGCCGAGAATGTCGCATTTTCAATGGCGCCCACCGATGCCTGAATCCCGCGGATATTCTTGAAGTTCTTCCAGAACGGAGCTTCCCGATAAGCCGCCACGGCCTCATCCGGCACCTCGAGCACGCAGTCGGCACTCACATCCGCCGCCCAGTCATATCTAAGTTGCGGAGGAGTAACAGCGCCCAAGCGGATAAGAGATATGTTCGGGCATTGACTGTAATTACCTGAGATATCATCAGCCTCCATATGTGCCGGAACAATCAAAGTGTGCAGTTTCTCACAATGGGAGAAGTCAGTAGTCCGCGCCAAACCTTTAGATGTAAAAGGCGTGAAATCTACAATTTCTATTTGGCTGTGCGCGAATGTAAAGGGGTATGCAACGGTAAGCTTTCGGAAGGAGGAAAGATCTTTTATATTAATACCCATACAGCCATAGGGGTAGATATACGTCACATTCTCTGTGCCGGAGAGGGTAAAGGTCTCGACATCTGCGCCGACATATGACATAGCTGTGTCGGCAATGTATGTCAGTGCTGACGGATAGTGAAGTTCAGAAAGACTGCGGCAACCGGCGAAAGCATAGTTATCCACAAATCTGATGCCGTTCGGCATATTCAATGATTCGAGAGCAGTGCAGAAGTAGAACGCCCCGGCGGATAACGTCTCTACAGTATATGGGAGCACCACTGATTTAAGCTCTCGGCTATGGCAAAACGCACCGACACCCACCGATGTCACTCGATATCTATGTGTCACACCGTCTTTACTGTATTCCACCTCTGCCGGAACTATGACGTCGCCGCTATAAGAATTTCCCTTCCACCACATGAATTCATACGGTATGATATCTTTTAAGGGACCGGAATGAATATTCTGCGGGCGGTCAGCGGGGGAAGTGTCGCCACACACTACAGAAACGCCATTTTCCACGTTAGGGTCGAAAGAATAATATATCCCGCCCACCTCGAAGTCATATGCCCGCACTGTCATACAAGCCATGACGGCGAGCATCACCGTTAAAATTTTTCTTTTCATATTCTATCTTTATGTTAAATGTGTTCAGCGCTTGACTATTGTTGCACCACCAAAGTTGGTGCCATATACATCGAATGATACAGTGTAAATTCCAGATGGATACGCACTGCAATCAATTGTCACGGTGCTTTGACCTATCGGACAACTATACAATCCTGTTAAAAGCACAAGGCTTTAGATTAGATTTAGGTTAACCGTTGTCTCTTGTTTCATAATATAAAATGTGTGCCGGCAGTTTATATCATGCGACAAATATAGACAATAAATTTTAATCTTACAATTTTTTGTTAAAAATTTACCTCCTACCTTTTCAAAGTTCTCAAAAGATTATTCCTGTAAAGCAGACATACTGCCATCATTCCCATTGACAAGACACCTTGTTCAATTAATTACAATCTTAAAACATTGTATTCATTATGTATCACATACACAAACACCGCAAAACACCATAAACGCCGGCAACGCCGCATCCTCGGCTGACATTCTGCTAATTACAAAAAAATACCGGCGGACACTCCCATAATGGGAATATCCGCCTATCATAAGGGCTTTCACGCCTGACTGTCTACGTCTTGCGAGAATTATACTCAGCCGATTATGTCACCGGCATCATCATAGTTCATATTCTCATCTATTTCTACATCGATATGCCCCATTTCCGGCTGCTCTATAAATTCGGGCATACCGGGATCTTCTTCAGTTTCAGGAATATCATGAACCGCCACCTCTTCAGTTTCATCTTCATCCGGCTCAATGACCGTTATTATATCATCTTCCTTGCCATCAGCCTCAAGATCAGGCTCATGAAGCTGGGCCTTCTCATCGGAGTCCGGCTCTGTTGCAGATTCATCCTTATGCTCCGGGACATCCTTCTCCGCATCCTTGCGACCGAAGATTTCAGCGGCAGGCTGCACGGGTTGTTCATTGATGGCCACTTCCTCCACTTCGGGGGCTTCGCCCGGCTGCATGGCCTCTGCCACGGCCGCTCCTGCCACAGCCGCTCCTGCCACAGCCGCACCCATGGCTACGTTGCGGCTCGTCCTGGTGCGATCTTTCTTCTCTGTCTTCTCCTGATTCTCCTCACAGGTCACGGGTGCTACGGGTGTGGGCTCTTCTCCATCGGGAGTCACATTGGTGATGTTGTCAATCATAATTGTCCGGGTATTTAAGTTTTAGTATTGAGTTTTGATTTTATACTGCAAAGTTACACCCACGACGCCGATGATGCAAATTTCTGATGCGTTACTGGATGAACCTATGGGGTTTTATGACCAATCATCAGGATTGAAAGGATATAGTCGCCCTTGGGGAAGAGCGGATATTGGCTCTGAATCAAGGCTTTTGAATCTCAAAAATCGAGAAATTCACACTTCCATAAGCTCTATGCTGAATAAATCCTGGCAAATCGGAGAAATCATGCTGCTTGCCATGCTCTATTATCACGAGCGTGCCATCCTTGAGCATGCGGGAGCCGAGAATGAGAGCGGGTATCTCGGCAAAGCGCGGATGGTCATAGGGAGGATCGGCGAAAATGAAGTCATACTGCGTGGAGCAGCCTTCCACATATTTGAACACATCGGTCTTCAGCACAGTCAGCCCGTCGGCATGAAGCTTATCCTTTACCGAACGGATAAAACCCACCTGCGTGGCAGCCATCTCCACGGCCACTACCCTGTCGCATCCACGGCTTAGGAACTCAAGACTTATGGCTCCTGTCCCGGCAAAGAGATCGAGTGCCGAGCAGCCGGTGAAATCGCGCATGTTTTCAAGCACATTGAATATGTTTTCGCGTGCAAAGTCAGTAGTGGGACGGGCCGTGATATTGCGTGGCACATCGAAGCGTCGACGACCATATTTTCCTCTTATTATTCTCATGGGGCAATAGTGTTAAGGGCCTCACACAGGGATGCGCCCTGCGCTATGGCTTGATTTATGCAGGTGGGCAACAAGGCGGCAGACACACAGTCCATATGTCTGCGGAGCATTGGCATAAGCTCCTTGCGCAGTTCCTCGCGCCCGCTCAGGCGCACATCGGTGCCTGCGGCATCAAAGCCTATGGCCCGCAGGGCGTGCACGATATAGTAAGCCGCGTCGGCGGCTTCTTGATACTCTCTTGTATTTATGAGCACCGGGAATCCGTCGGCGGCAGCCACAACATCAAGTGTGCCGGCGTCAAGATGCACCCACATCTTCCGGCCCGGCCCTCGCTCCTTTAAGAGCACATGGCCAAGCATGGGGCGCAGCGCAAGATGCACATCCTCGGTAGGAAACGTGCGCGATAGAAAATCCCTCACTCCGGCCGGAGTAGAGAATACTGCAGTGAAGCCGCAGCCGAGAGACTCCGACCACACATCAAGCGCATCACTTGCGTCTACGAGCGAGAGGAGCTCGCCGGCATCCTCTTCAGCACTCTCTGCCCCAAGGCGTGAATCGGGCACAAAGATCATGCGGCTCGGGCGTATCAGTATGCCTGTGGTGTAATCATCCAGTATGGCGGGATCTTCGTATATGGCATCCTCTATCTTGCGGAGCGAATCAGCCGGATCCCCGCGCCATGACTTTTCCAGATATGTAAACAGCCGCCCGGCGGCAGCGTCGTAGAAATTGGCCCGCACACCGCCGTCTCCCACCGTGAGCTGAAGCCGCCAGCGGGAATGATCGGAGATGTCGGGATGCGGAGTAGTGATATTCAAATCCATTTTCGATTGCAAATATAATTAATTTTCCGCTTATTTTGCCTACCTTTGCAGAAAAAGTTATGCTGTCGGCCACCGCCTTATTCGACACCTGCCTCGCCAATCTTCCCTACGCTCCTCTGGAAAAACAGTGCAAACTGCTCAGATTGCTCTGCGACTTCGTGTGCACACATGTTGAGAGAGAAGCCTTTATTGTAAAGGGATATGCCGGCACCGGCAAGACTTCGCTCCTGGCTGCGCTGGTGCAGGCGCTGCAACGCTCAGGGCGCAAGTGCGTGCTGCTGGCACCCACGGGCAGAGCAGCCAAGGTGTTCAGCCGATATGCCGGCCTGCCGGCTTCCACCATCCACAAGCGGCTGTACAGAGGCAATTCCACCGATCCCTCCAACACCTCGTTCTTTCTCGCGCCCAATCGCGACAAAGACACTCTCTTCATCATTGATGAGGCTTCAATGATTTCGGCTTCCACATCAAGGCTTCTTCCGCATCTGGTGCAGCATGTGCACTCGGCTCCGGGATGCGCCATGATTTTTGTAGGCGACACGGCACAGCTCCCCCCGGTGGGAGAGCAGGCAAGCCTCGCTATGGATCCATCATGGCTCGCCGGATACGGGCTGAAGGCGTCGGCCTTTGAGCTTGACCAGCCTCTGCGACAGGCCGCCCGGTCAGGCATCCTCTACAATGCCACCCGCCTGAGGCGTCTCATGTCACGATCTCCGCTTCCCGAGCCCAGGCTATGGGAAAAGAAATTCTCAGATGTCGCCCTGATCACAAGCGAGTTTCTGGCCGAAAGCATAGCCGACTCTTACGCTGCTGCCGGACTTGAAGAAACCATCGTGGTCACGCGCAGCAATTTCCGCGCAGGAATATTCAACCGGGGCATACGCGCCCGCGCGCTATATGCGGAAGAGGAACTGCAACGGGGCGAGAGACTTGTCATAGCAAAAAACAATTACTACTGGACTTCCCGCATAAAGGGCGCACAGTTCATAGCCAACGGAGAAACGGCCGTGGTGCAGCGGCTTCTTGGCGAGGAGCTCCGTTACGGCCATAGATATGCCCGAGCAGAACTGCGGTTTCCCGATTCAGGACTGGAAATGGAGGCTCTCTTATGCATCACTACTCTAAACTCCGACGTGCCATCTCTCTCCCGCGAGGATGAGCAGGCTCTTTTCGAAGCTATCATAGCCGAAAAGCAAGCCATGGGGCTCGACTATACATCTGCCCTCTATGCTCTTCGCTCCGACCCCTATTACAATGCCCTCCAGGCCAAATACGCCTATTGTCTTACGTGCCATAAGGCTCAGGGCGGCCAATGGAAACATGTCTATATTGACCTTGGTGGTATCAGGCCCGAGGCTTTCGACATAGACTTCTACCGGTGGCTTTACACAGCCGTGACCCGAGCCACAGAAAGACTGTTTCTAATAAATCCCGGCTTCCCGCTGCTCTGAACTTTTCTGCATTTTCTATGTTAAAAAATTTAAGGAAGCTTATGCTGCGGCATGGTCTTCTCCGGCTCTTATATATTCGTTGAACAATAAAAAATTTATTGTCGCTCTGCTATGAAACACACCTCACCTCATCCCGCCACAGCCATAGAGATATCCTTCGCCTCGGTCACTATATCCCGCGAGCGCATGGCGCGCTTGATACGCACGTTCAATCGATGGCTCTCCGGCATTAATGCCTTGTTGCTCCATGAATAAGGACTCTCTGGGCACCGCGCATAAGCTATTGCCGCTCCGGCTCCTGGTGCCCATGGCTCTTATGACCGGTGTAGCGACAGGGGCCGGAGCATGGTTGCTTAAGTGGCTGTGTCATTTGCTTCATGGCCTTATCTTCGACCTCCTGCATCCCGACACTTTCAATTGGAGTCTGCTGCTATGGCCTCCCGCAGGCATCCTGCTCACCTTCCTTGCAGGCAAATATCTGTTCCGCCAGCAGGTGAGCGACGCATGTGCGCGCCTTTCCGCACATCTGCGCAACGACAGGCTGCCGCTCTCGCCCAATATAATATGGGAGACATTATGTGGCTGCACTCTCACAATAGGCCTCGGAGCATCGGCCGGCACAGAAAGTCCCATAGCCTATTCCGGTGCTGCTATGGGCAACTCCTTAGGACGGATCTTCGGAGTGAACGCCCGATCCATGCGTGTGCTCGTGGCATGCGGGGCGGGAGCCGGCATAGGTGCCATTTTCAAGTCACCTATAGGAGGCCTATTCTTCGTGCTTGAAATTTTACGGCTGGAACTGAGCACAAATGCCGTGACGGCAGCCGGTGTGGCAAGCCTCACGGGCGCGCTCACTGCCTACGTGCTCAGCGGATGCACGCCCGACATACATTACTCCGCACCATTCCCTCCCGACCCGCACACATATGCGGCCGTCATACTGCTGGGTATTCTTACGGGCCTGTATGCACGCTGGTATGACTTCTGCTCTGACAAAGCCATAGCAATGCTTTCAGGCATGCGGCATGCGGCATGTAAGCCCGTTGTCTCAGGCGCGATTCTCGGTCTCGCCGTGCTGATCATGCCAGGACTGTATGGCGACGGATACACCCTCATGTCGCACCTGCTTGATGGCCGTGGCTCATTCATAGCAAGCTACAGCGCCTGGGCCGGCACGCACTCCATGTATGCACTCTTGGCAATAGCCGCAGGCATGCTTCTTGTCAAAGGCTCGCTCGTGGCCCTTGCCAACAATGGAGGCGGCGTAGCCGGCGACTTCTCGCCCACCCTCTTCGCTGGCTGCATAGGCGGATGGCTCTTTGCCATTGTGTGCAACTCACTCACAGGCACCACACTGCCCCCTGCATCATTCGCATGCATTGGCATGGGAGCAGCCATGGCCGCAATACTGCGCGCCCCCCTCATGGCAATCTTCATAACGGTGGAGGCCACCATGGCCTATTCGATGCTGCTGCCGGTATCTGTGGCCGCCCTCGCAGCATTCGCCACAGCGAAAATTTCACGATTGAAGCAGCACAGCGAAACCGACGGCTGATTGCTTGCCCGTGTCAAAAAGATGTTGTACCTTTGCGCCGTTATTTCCATGAACTTATGATAAGATTATCATATAGATCTGACTACCTGACCATCACTCACGCGGCTGCCGGCATAATCCTCTTAGGTGCCGCCTGCTCCCGCTCTGAATCATCACGCAGTGAGGACTCCCCCGTAGCCTTGACTGAATCCGTATCGGCCGCGACTCCGGCCGAAGAGACATTTATGGCCGACTACGACATCGGCATGACCGTGCGCTCTGTGGCCGACGCAATAAATGTAGGCGAGTCGCTCGACTCCACGGCCTATAACTTCGAAGGAGTCCTGACCGACGGAGTGGGCATGCCCCTCTTCACCGACATGAGCGGAATGCCCGGAGAGTGGGAAGTGGAAGTGGTGGATTCCACACAGGTGCGCATACGCAATATCGACGCAGGCGACCTGCAGCCGTTTCAACTCATAGAATATCTCACGGCCAATCTCAACGACGGCTCACATGAGATCTTGCTGGAAAATGAATGCGACAGAGGCGAGGCACACATAATCAATTACCGATACGGGCGCACAAGTCTGCGCGTGGAGACTCGCCCGAGACACATAGGCGACACCGGCGAAGTAGCTCCCGTAATGGAAATAACTCTGCGGGCCGACTCCGTTCTCATCCCCGATACTGCCGATGAAAAACTCCATGGTCAGACACATTGACGCCCTTCCCTGGCTCGCAGTGATCATTGCCGCCATAGCCCTGTTCACACATCTGCTCCGCATGCCTCTCACGGGCGATGACTTATTCTACGCTTCTCTGCCCATGTCCCGCCCGGAAGACGGTCTCCTCAACTTCATGAGCGCGATATGGCACAATTGCAATGCCCGTTTCGGCGACCTCACTAATCATCTATGGCTATGCTCTATCCCGAGGTGGGCCACAGCCCTGCTGTGTGCTATGCTCTTGGCAGGCATGTTCATAGCCCTGCACGGACTCAGCGGGATGTCATCCCGCACTCCGGGAGCATGGAGCATCTGCATGGCCGCGATATTCACCGTGTGCCCGTGGTGGGATGAATTCAACCTATTTGTCGTACAATTCAATTACACATGGGCTATCGCGCTCTCCGCCACATCGCTATGGCTCATATTCTCACGGAAAATGCAGAAAGCCATATGGCTTTCTTACCTCCCCGTAGCCTTCATATCGGGATTCGGCCACGAAATCGTAGGCCTCCCTATGGCCGCCGGCATAATTGCATGGATGGCATGCTCGCGACACAGCCATATGTCAGTCTACAAGAAATGTATCATCGGCGCTCTTCTGGCAGGGTGTCTTGTCTCCATGAGCAGCCCCGCAAGTTATGACCGCCTGATGGCTCCCTCCAACGATTACCTCGAACGCATTCCTGCATGGGAACTCATCTTGACCAGCGGATACATGGCCCTGATTCTCGCCGCCGACATTTTGTATCTCTTCTTCTGCCGCCGACATATCCTCTACGGATTATGCCGGTCAGCCTGGCTTCCCCTCGCAGTAATATCCCTGGCCTCCCTTGCCTTTGTCATAGCGGGCAACGTGCCGGGGCGCTCGGGATGGGCCGTGCAATTCTTCGGCACTGCAGCCCTGGCAAGACAATGGGCCTCATGCCATGCGTCTCACCACAGGCCCGGATATACTGACACGATAATCACCTGCCTGCTGTCTGCGCTGATGTGCGCGCAATGGAGCGCGGTAATATACTGGCAATGGAAAATAGATGATCAGACGGCCTTATGCGTAAGCAGGTATCATGCCTGCCCCTCAGCTCCAGTCAGCATACAATGCCTTGAAGACCATGATATCCCCACATGGCTCATGGGCAAGGTAAGAGGCGTGCCGTTCAGTCGCGACCGCTGGGCCGGAGATGCATTTGAGAAGGCATTCAAATACCCGCTCATTCTCAATGACCCATCTCGCTAATTCTCCAGTTCAAGCACTCTCCAGCCAAAGATGCCCCGCGGCTCCCGCACACTCACTATATCGCCACGCCTGAGCCGGCGATATTTCGATTGCGGGATCTGCATGGAAAGCGTATCCCCGGCATTATTCAGCATATACATGTAATACACATTATACGGCACCTTGCCTGTAGCCACCCCACGCCTGCCTATGCGGCGCGTCCTGTAGCGCGTCTCCTGAGCAAGCCTGCACACCCGCATCCGCTCCACAGGTGTCTCCTTGGCACATGCAGTGTGATAATTGATTATTACGGCGGCCGCAACACTCGCAATCATAGTCCCTGCTGCCGCGACTATCGCTGAAAGCACCACCTTAATTACATCATGGCCTCTGTCGCGCATGCGCAACACCGCAAGAAAAGCTGCACCGGCGCTCAATACACCGGAGACCGCAAGAAGCACCCCCCATGTCATCATGGTACTCGCCACTACAAATATGGCATAACCCAACACAAACACAACTGCCACACCGGCAACAATCAATCCTGCTGTTTTCATAACGGATTGCAAATTTAAGAACTTTTAATTAATTTTGCAACCGCTTTAGAAAAACCACTATTATGAAAAAAATTATTGCATCAATCGCCATACTCGCTATGGCTTTAATCTGTGCTCCCCGGGCTTCGGCACAGTTTAATCTCAAGAAAGCCGCAGACGGCGCTCTGAAAGGAGCCAAGGCCCTCACTCTCACCGACGCGCAGATGGCCGCTTACGTGAAAGAATATATTGACTGGATGGACACCCACAATGAGGTATGCTCGGAAGATCATGAGTACACTCAGCGCCTGCGTCGCCTCACGAAGGGCCTTGACAGCGTAGAGGGAATTCCTCTTAATTTCAAGGTATACTGGGTGATCGACGTCAATGCATTTGCATGCGCCGACGGATCAGTGCGCGTGTTTGCTGCACTCATGGATCAGATGACCGATGATGAGCTGCTGGGAGTGATAGGCCACGAAATAGGCCACGTAGCTCACAAGGATTCTAAGAAAGCTTTCAAGACAGCTCTCCTCACTTCTGCTCTCAAGGATGCGGTAGGAAGCACTGGAGGCGTGGCCGGCGCCCTATCCGACAGTCAGCTCGGCTCTCTCAGCGAGGCGCTCGTAAACTCTACATATTCGCAGAAACAAGAGAAAGCAGCCGATGATTATGGCTACGAATTCCTGAAGTCTCACGGCAAGAACCCCTGGGCAATGGCTCTTTCATTTGAAAAACTAAAAGCTCTGCAGGGCGAAGCCGGCAGCAACTCAAAGCTGAATCAACTTTTCTCCTCTCACCCCGATCTCGACACTCGCATCAAGCGCATGAGTGAACGCGCCACAAAGGAGGGCTTCACACGTCCGTAAAGCAAGACGGCCCTCCTTAACCATACATCCTCCCGGCATAAAGGTGCACCTTTATGCCGGGAGGATGTATTTTTCCGCTTCTGCTCTTTCTCGCAACCCGGCCCTCAATACTCGGAAAAGAACTTGGGCTTAATCACGATTCCCGCACGAAGACGGTTGCTGAAGCGATTATAATCTATCAGAGTCTCGCCATAACCATTATACCACTGAAGGAAAAAATACTGATTGGCTCTATCCCATGGCCTCCAAAAGAGATCGATCGTGGTATTGAAATCAAGTTTCCACGTGCCGCGCTTCACTATATGCACCGCACAGCCTAACCTGCGATTAGGAGTCATATACGTCACTCCTCCCTGAAACAGACCCACATACTTGATTATGTCGCGGTTATTCTCACCATCCACTATAGGCACCCATACCTTGCCGTCCACCGTAAGCGTCTCATCAATCATGATCGAGGCTCCGATGGCCACCCTGTTCCATGAACGGCTCTGAATAGAATCCCTGCCGTTACTCATATGCTCAAGCATAAGCGTGGCCTTGCCTATGAATCGCCCCTTGGCAAACAAAGGCTTGCCTAAGCCTATGCCCGGATTAAACGTGAAATCATGCATAGGCATGGAGTTCTTGAATACATCCCATGCCACACCCTGTGTATACGCAAGAAACAGGAACGTGCCTCCCGGCAAATGGCTCTTCGTAAGACGCTGCGCGATCGACACCTGAAAACGCACATCACTGTTATTAGCCGTAGGCTTGTGCACCGGATCTGTGCCCACCACAAAATAATTGTCACGATACAGAGTAAAATACGGCCCATTATCAAATTCCTGCCGCAGGGAATCCGAAATATTGGCCTCGATGTCAGTCTTAAGAATCTGAGATGCGGCATCAAGCCCGGCCAACGCCAAAAACACCGTGAATATTATTCTCAACAGCCTACGCATAAACTTACATGTACACTCAATAACAGTTAGATATCATTTACGCCTGCAAAATTAGTAATTTCCGTGCACATTTCGACTGTTCTCTATGTCGTATTCTATGTCCCCCCACGCCTATCTCCACTCTTAAGACACAAAAGGAAACCTACCCCTCCGGAAAAACATGAAATATCATGCCGCTTTTCCTCTCAATACACGCATGCACACCTGACACGCATACATAACAATGGGACTGCGGCGTTCTCTGCCACAGTCCCATCACGCTATACAGAAATAAAATTATTCTTCCGTTGCAGGAGCCTCCTGAGCGGGAGCCTCAGCTGCGGGAGCAGCCTTCTTGGAGCGCGAGCGGCGAGTGCGCGTAGCCTTCTTCTCGCCCTTGGCCTCAAGCATAGCCTCATTGAAATCTACCAACTCGATGAAGCAGGTCTCTGCATTGTCACCGAGACGGCGGCCTGTCTTAAGAATACGGGTGTAGCCACCGGGACGGGCTGCGATCTTGTCAGCTATTACACCGAAAAGCTCCTTGACAGCCTCCTTGTTCTGAAGATAGGAGAAAACAAGACGACGGTTGGCCTGCTCATCCTTCTTGGCGCGATTGATTATAGGCTCTGCATATATGCGCAAAGCTTTAGCCTTTGCAAGAGTGGTGTTGATGCGCTTGTGCATGATCAGAGAGATGGTCATGTTGGCCAAAAGCGCGTCACGGTGTCCCTTCTTGCGGCTGAGATGATTGAATTTTTTATTATGTCTCATCGTGAATCGTTATTGTTGTGTTTTAAAATCTCAAAATGCCCCCGACATACAGCCGGGCACACTTAAAAGTAAGACATACAAGTGACTTTTGACAGAACCCTCGGACGGCGGAGCGACACTTACATGCCCTCCTTAAGCCGGCACCCTCAGGTGTCAGTCCTTGTCAAGCTTGTATTTAGAGATATCCATGCCGAAGGAGAGGTTGAGATTGGCGAGCAGGTCATCAAGCTCTGTAAGACTCTTCTTGCCGAAGTTGCGGAACTTAAGCAAGTCATTCTTATTGAGCACTACAAGCTCACCGAGAGTCTCCACCTCAGCGCTCTTGAGGCAATTGAGGGCTCGCACAGAGAGATCCATGTCGCTGAGCTTGCTCTTGAGCAACTGACGCATGTGCAGCACCTCTTCATCAAATTCCTCGCCGCCATCTTCCACCGGAGCCTCCAGTGCTATCTTCTCATCGGAGAAGAGCATGAAGTGATGGATAAGAATCTTGGCAGCTTCCTTAAGAGCGTCCTGAGGCGCTATAGAGCCATCAGTTGTGACTTCAAGGGTCAGCTTCTCATAGTCAGTCTTCTGCTCAACACGGAAATTGTCTACGTGATACTTCACATTCACAATAGGCGTATAGATAGAGTCTACTGCTATGACATTGAGGTCAGAGGGTCCCAGCAGCTCGCGGTTTTCATCGGCAGGAACCCAACCGCGACCCTTGTTGATGGTGAATTCCATCGTAAATCCCTGTTCGGGATCAAGATGACATATCTCAAGCTCGGGGTTCAGCACCTCGAAGCCCGTGAGCACTTTACCCAAGTCACCGGCCTTGAACACCTCTTGCCCCGACACATTGACTGTGCCCTTCTCGGTCTCAGTCTCATCTACTGTCTGCTTGAAGCGCACTTTCTTGAGATTGAGGATTATGTTGGTCACATCCTCCTTGACGCCCGGTATCGTGCCGAGCTCATGCGCAACGCCGTCGATGCGGATAGAGCAGATGGCAAAGCCCCCTAATGAGGACAACAAGATGCGTCGGAGGGCATTGCCTATAGTCTGTCCGTAGCCCGGTTCCAACGGCTTGAATTCGAATTTGCCGAAGGAGCTCGTAGCTTCCAGCATGATGACTTTGTCGGGTTTCTGAAATGCTAAAATAGCCATGGGTCTCTATGGATTTTTATTTAGAATACAACTCTACGATTAACTGTTCCTTGATGGTCTCAGGGATATCCTCGCGCTGGGGAAGGTGAAGGAACTTGCCTCCCTTGATGCTCTCATCCCATTCCAGCCAGGGATACTTGCTGTGATTGAAACCTGCGAGAGAATCAGCAATCACCTCAAGGCTCTTGCTCTTCTCGCGCACAGCAACTACATCGCCGGGCTTTACCTGATATGAAGGAATGTTAACTACGGATCCGTTTACGGTCACATGCTTGTGAAGAACAAGCTGACGGGCTGCCGCACGGGTGCGGGCGATGCCCAGACGGTAAACTACATTATCCAGACGGCTCTCGAGAAGCTGCAGGAGAACCTCACCGGTAATACCGTGGGTGCGGGCTGAACGCTCAAAGAGGTTGCGGAACTGACGTTCCAGCACTCCGTAAGTATACTTAGCTTTCTGCTTCTCCTTGAGCTGCATGCCATACTCCGAAGTCTTGCGACGGCGGTTCTGGCCATGCTGTCCGGGGGGATAATTTTTCTTTGCGAGCACCTTGTCTTCGCCAAAGATTGCCTCGCCAAATTTGCGGGCTATTTTAGTCTTGGGGCCTGTATATCTTGCCATTGTTTTGCTTCTTGATGGTCTCGGGCTGCCACTGCCTCTATAAAGATAGCGAGGCATGGCCGAGAGCCCTCGACCGGTTGAAATTAAAGTCTGCACCCATGCCGGCTTAGCGCAGCCGCGACCGCCGAGAGAAAGTGATACAGGCAGTCAATTCGCATTCACCGGAAGGTGTTGAAGTTAATTTGAGATGAAATGTATTGTAATGTAGCGCCTTTCTCCTGATGCTCAGAAGAAAGCACACGGTCTCTTATACTCTTCTTCTCTTGGGAGGACGGCATCCGTTATGGGGCAGCGGAGTAACATCAACGATCTCTACGACCTCGATGCCCGCGCCGTGTATTGTACGTATCGCGCTCTCGCGACCGTTGCCGGGTCCCTTGACATAGGCCTTCACCTTGCGCAGACCGAGGTCATAGGCCACCTTCGCACAGTCCTGTGCGGCCATCTGGGCTGCATAGGGAGTATTCTTCTTGCTGCCGCGGAAGCCCATTTTGCCTGCCGACGACCAGGAGATGACCTGACCTTCGCTATTGGCCAGACACACGATGATATTGTTGAAAGAGGAGTGCACGTGAAGCTGACCCATTGCGTCAACCTTGACATTTCTCTTCTTTGCTGCGACTGTCTTTTTTGCCATACTTTAATTTTATTTAGTAGCTTTCTTCTTGTTGGCGACTGTTTTCTTACGGCCCTTGCGGGTACGTGCGTTATTCTTGGTGCTCTGGCCGCGCACGGGAAGGCCGATACGATGGCGTATGCCACGATAGCAGCCTATGTCCATGAGGCGCTTGATGTTGAGCTGAATCTCACTGCGAAGATCACCCTCCACTTTGTAATCGGAAGTGATCACCTCACGCACTGCGGCTGCCTGAGCGTCAGTCCAGTCCTGAACCTTGATATTTTTGTCTACATTGGCCTTGGCCAGAATGGTGTTGGCCGCACTGCGACCTATACCATAGATGTAAGTGAGGGCGATTTCGCCTCGTTTGTTTTGCGGCAAGTCTACGCCGACAATTCTTACTGCCATATTGCTTTCTTTTCTTCGAAATTTGCGCAAAATTAATAAATCTCAGCCACTTATCAGAATTTCAGATGGCACAAAAATTCTTCAAAACCTCTTCTCAATCATTTCTCGCAAAAGCATTATGCTTTTTAAGAAAGTTTAAGAACTGCCGCATTGCGCGACATTAAAGAATTTTACGCCTCACTGCTGATATGTGACCATCATCCCCATCAGAATGACATTAAAACCCATCTAAGGCAGATTTAGCTCTTTTTAAGGATATTTAAGTTTCTTTCTGATTTTTACCCGGGGATGTGACTCATCAACCCTGACGCTGTTTGTACTTAGGATTCTTTTTGTTGATTACATAAAGGCGACCCTTGCGACGCACTATCTTGGAATCGGGGGTACGCTTTTTTACTGAAGCTCTTACTTTCATGTCAGTAGTTGTTGTGTCTGTTTATTGGTGTATGTTTTTATTTATAACGGAATGAGATCCGGCCCTTCGACAAGTCGTAAGGCGACATTTCAACTCGCACTTTGTCGCCGGGCAAAATCTTTATATAATGCATACGCATCTTGCCACTTATGTGAGCCGTGATTTCATGACCATTCTCAAGTTCCACTTTGAACATCGCGTTGCTCAGTGCCTCGAGAATTACGCCATCTATTTCTATAGCTGCCTGTTTTGCCATATTGATTTCTTTATCCTGATTCGATGGAATCCTAATATATTCGTTGTCTTAAAATTACTGTCAGAAACATGGATGCAGACTGTGACTGTCCCGCGCCCGATGGCCGCTTATGCCTCGGGGGCATCCTCCTTCACGGATTCTGAGGACGCTTTCTCCGCCATGCGGATCATATCCTCATATCTCGCCTCGCCCTGCACATACATAGGGTCGATGCCTCGCGCTTCAAGCGCATCCTCGATAAAATCGAAAGTTGTGAGTATCCGCGTCTCATCATGCTCGAAACATATGGTATGCTCAAAATGAGCCGACGGCTTGCGGTCACGCGTACGAGTCTGCCAACCGTCATCACTTATCAGTACATTCCGGCTTCCGAGATTGATCATCGGCTCAACACATATGCACATGCCGTTGCGAAGAACGGGGCCAGTGCCGCGGCGTCCATAATTGGGCACCTCGGGATCTTCATGCATCTTTCTGCCGATACCATGACCGCAGAATTCCCGCACTACACCGTAGCCCCTCCGCTCGCAATACGTCTGCACTGCGTTGGAAATATCTCCCACTCGCCTGCCCACTACTGCAGCCTCTATGCCTTTGTAAAGGCTCTCCTTGGTCGTGCGAAGCAAAGCACGTGTCTTCTCTTCCACATCTCCCACAGCAAACGTGTAACACATATCACCGTGGAATCCATTGAGCTCAGCCACAATATCAGTACCCACAATATCGCCTTCACGAAGCGTATAGGGGCCGGGGAATCCATGTACTACGGCCTCATTGACTTCTATACACAATGTGCCCGGAAAACCGCCATAACCCAGACAGGCAGGCGTCCCCCCGTTGTCGCAAATATATTCACGGGCTATAGTGTCGAGACGCAAAGTAGTCACCCCGGGTGCAACCCATGCGGCCACTTCGCCAAGCGCGCGGCTCGCAAGTGTCGCCGCATGCTGCATCAGCTCAAGTTCCTCAGCTGTCTTAAGAAATATCATAGGAGATTCGTGAATCAAGTCTTGATAGCCGGCGATACCCTGCGGAACATTGCGCTCCAACGCATACCGAAATGTCTTGGGCAGTATGGCCGTAGAGTATCGCCTGCATTAAAAAATTGTCAAAACTTCAGATGTCCAGTTCAAATCACTTCCTTAGAAAGCACTGTTGCCTGTAGTGCGGCCCTTGATACGGCCATCCTTCATGAGGCCGTCATAGTGACGCATAAGCAGATGCCCTTCCACAATGCGGAGAGTATCAAGTATCACACCCACAAGAATCAACAGCGAAGTGCCGCCGAAGAACTGCGCGAAACTGCGGTTGAGTCCACAGATAAACGCTATTGCGGGAAGTATCGCAACAATGCCGAGGAATATGGATCCGGGCAGTGTGATGCGACTCATAATGGTATCGAGATATTCCACTGTGGGCTTGCCGGGCTTCACGCCGGGTATGAACCCGTTGTTGCGCTTCATGTCATCTGCCATCTGCGCAGGACGCACTGTAATGGCGGTGTAGAAGTAAGTGAAGGCGACAATCATCAGGAAGTAAATGAAATTGTACCAGAAACCATACATGTCGGTCAACGCACCCCAAAAGCCGGGACCATCAGTCTTGAAGCCTGCCAGGGTGACGGGGATAAACATTATGGCCTGAGCAAAGATGATAGGCATAACGCCGGCCGCATTAACCTTAAGAGGTATATACTGACGGGCGCCTCCGTACTGCTTGTTGCCCACAATGCGCTTGGCATACTGCACGGGAACCTTGCGTGTGCCCTGCACAAGAAGCACTGCACCTGCTATGACTCCAAGCAGAATCACAATCTCTACAAGGAACATCACCAGGCCACCGCCGGCTGAATTAAGCAGACGTGAGCTGAACTCCTGCACGAATGCTTCGGGCAGACGCGCGATGATACCTATAAGGATTATGAAAGATATGCCATTGCCTACACCTTTCTGATCAATGCGCTCACCAAGCCACATGATAAACATGGAGCCGGCTGCGAGGATTATAGTCATGAACACTATGTTCAGCCCCCCTATAGAGTCGGCCGCGGCCAAAGCCCCTGCCGCTCCAATCTGAGCACGCAGATTGAGCAGATAGGCCGGTGCCTGAAGAAGCAGTATAAACACTGTGAGCCAGCGCGTATACTGATTAAGCTTCATTCTGCCGCTCTCGCCTTCACGCTGCATCTTCTGGAATGAAGGCAGCACCATGCCGAGGAGCTGAATCACGATAGAAGCCGTGATGTATGGCATGATACCGAGCGCGAAGATGGAGGCCTGCGAGAATGCACCGCCCGAGAACATATCCAGAAGCTGCATCAAGCCTGTGGAGGAGAACTCCTTTAACTTGGTGAGATCATCCGGATTGATGCCGGGGAGCACCACATAGCATCCGAAGCGGTAGATGATCACCAACAGCAAGGTAATACCTATGCGATTGCGGAGATCCTCTACGCTCCAAATATTTTTAACTGTCTTTACAAATCCCATTGTGCTATATTATTTTTTAATTACGGAGCCGCCTGCAGCAACGATAGCTTCCTCGGCCTTCTTTGAGAACGCGGTGGCCTCTACCTCGATAGCCTTGGTGACAGTGCCGTTACCAAGGATCTTGACCAATGCATTCTTGGAGACGAGGCCGGCTGCGTGAAGGTCGGCTACTGTAATCTTCGCAAGGTTCTGAGCCTGTGCGAGTTCCTCGAGCACGTTGAGATTTATAGCTTTGTATTCTACGCGGTTGATGTTCTTGAAACCGAATTTGGGCACACGGCGCTGAAGAGGCATCTGGCCACCCTCAAAGCCCACTTTGTGCTTATATCCGGAGCGTGATTTCGCACCTTTATGACCACGGGTAGAAGTGCCGCCATAGCCGCTGCCCGGGCCGCGGCCTATTCTCTTCCGAGCCTTGTTGGAACCTACGGCCGGCTGAAGATTGCTAAGTTCTATTTTCATTGTAGTGTGTCTGTATTATGCTTCAGTCACTTCCACGAGGTGACGTACGCGGTTAATCATTCCCCGGATACAGGGGTTGTCTTCATGCTCCACAGTGTGGTTCATCTTGTGCAGTCCCAGAGCGTCGAGCGTATCCTTCTGCACATGAGGACAATTGATGCGGCTCTTTATCTGCTTGATTATGAGTTTTGCCATTTCTGTAAGGGGATTATTTACCGTTAAACACTTTGGCCACCTCTATGCCACGGTTGTGAGCCACCTGAGCCGGAGAACGAAGCTCTCCGAGTGCTGCGATAGTAGCTTTCACCAGGTTGTGAGGATTGGAAGATCCCTTGCTCTTTGCAAGGATATCGGTGATGCCTACACTCTCAAGCACTGCACGCATTGCGCCGCCGGCCTTAACACCGGTACCGGTTGATGCGGGCTTGAGGAAAACGCGGCTGCCGCCGAACTTGGCTACCTGCTCGTGAGGGATAGTACCCTTGTGCACAGGCACACGGATGAGGTTCTTCTTAGCAGACTCGACACCCTTGGCAATAGCTGCAGTCACCTCGTTGGCCTTACCGAGGCCCCAGCCTATCACGCCGTCTTCATTACCTACCACAACTATCGCTGCGAAGGTGAACGCACGGCCACCCTTGGTGACCTTGGTCACACGGTTGATGGCTACCAGGCGGTCTTTTAATTCGAGATCATTAGTGGATTTTACCCTATTGTACTTTGTTGCCATGATTCTTGTTAAAATTTAAGACCGGCCTCGCGGGCAGCATCGGCCAGGGATTTTACACGTCCGTGGAAGAGATAACCGTTGCGGTCAAACACCACTTCGGTAATGCCCATCTCAAGGGCTTTTTTAGCGGCGGCCTGGCCTACCTTGGCGGCGATTTCCACCTTGGTGCCTTCAGTGATGCCTTTGGAGCTTGCGGCACAGAGTGTGCGGCCTGCAAGATCGTCTATAAGCTGCACATAGATGGCCTTGTTAGAGCGGAAAACGCTCATGCGGGGGCGCTGCGCGGTGCCGGAGATGCGACCACGGATGCGTGCCTTGATTTTATTTCTTCTATCTATTTTCGATACCATTTCTTTAAGCTGATTTAAGATTACTTGGCATTGGCGCTCTTACCGCTCTTTCTACGGATAATTTCGCCAACAAACTTGATACCTTTGCCCTTGTAGGGTTCGGGCTTGCGCAGGGAGCGGATCTTGGCACACACCTGACCGAGCAGCTGCTTGTCGGCACTCTCGAGAATAATCAGGGGGTTCTTGTTACGCTCACTCTTTGCCTCAAGCTTAATTTCTTTGGGCATCTTGATATAGATAGCATGAGAGAAGCCGAGAGCCAGTTCAAGCACCTGGCCGGTAGCAGTGGCGCGATAACCTACGCCTACCAGCTCCATCTCCTTCTTGTAGCCTTCACTCACACCTACCACCATGTTGTGGATAAGCGCACGATAAAGACCGTGCATGGCACGGTGGTCGCGGTCATCGCTGGGACGAGTGAGCACTACGTGACCATCTTCCACGGCTACTGTGATATCAGGATTAATTGTCTGCTGCAGTTCTCCTTTAGGACCCTTCACGGTTACAGTGTTGTCCTTGACCTGAACGGTTACGCCGGCAGGTATCGCTATGGGTGATTTACCTATTCGTGACATTGTAATACCTCCTTAATTAATATACGTAACACAGAACTTCGCCACCGACCTTGAGGTCTTTGGCTTCTTTATTGGTCATGATGCCGCGTGAGGTGCTCAGGATGGCAATACCAAGGCCATTTAGCACACGGGGCATCTCTTTGTAGCCGGTATACTGGCGAAGGCCGGGACGCGAAACACGCTTGAGTCCCTTTATGGCATTCACCTTGTCTACGGGGTCATACTTGAGGGCGATTTTGATTACGCCTGAAGGAGTCTCGCTCTCCATGAACTTGTAGTTGAGGATGTAACCCTGTTCAAAGAGGATTTTAGTGATCTCCTTCTTCATGCGCGACGCGGGCACTTCCACTACCCTGTGGCCTGCCATGATGGCGTTACGCAGCCGCGTCAGATAATCTGCAATAGGATCAGTCATTGATTTGTTGTTTTAAATTGATTCAGAAACACTGAACAATATTTAATACTCTCTTGAAATATTCTTAATTTTTTGTGGGGATGCGCCTCAGGTCTCAATATTTTTCACGCCTCCATCGCGATCGAAATCGGCCTTGCATATGGGGGCGCCACTACATAGCACGAAACTCGCTCTGGCACACACATCAATTAAGATGCTCTATACCAGGCGGTTGAACGATCATATGAAGCCATGCTACCTGAAACACAGGAGGGGAAGGCCTCTCCAATTAATAATAACGGAGAGACTTTCCTCTTTATTGTGCATACAAGCTTACCAGCTTGCCTTTTTTACTCCGGGAATGAGACCGGCAGATGCCATTTCGCGGAACTGGATACGGCTTATGCCAAACTGACGGATGTAGCCCTTCGGACGACCGGTGATGGAGCAACGGTTGTGCAGACGCACGCGTGAGGCATTGCGAGGAAGCTTCTGGAGCTTTACAAGAGCCTGGTAATCGATGTTACCGTCGGCGTCAGCCAAAGCGGCTTTCTTGAGGGCAGCCTTGCGCTCGGCGTATTTGGCCACCATCTTCTGACGCTTCACCTCGCGGGCTTTCATTGATTCTTTTGCCATGGGTTATTTCTCGTGTTTAAAGGGTAAGCCAAAATGCTTGAGCAGAGCGAAACCTTCCTCATCGGTCTTGGCCGAAGTTACGAAAGTGATGTTCATGCCTTGCAGCTTGGGCACATTATCGATGTTAATCTCAGGGAAGATGATCTGCTCTGTGATACCGAGGGTGTAATTGCCACGGCCATCGAGCTTCGCGTTGATTCCCTTGAAGTCACGGATACGGGGCAGGGCCACACGCACCAGACGCTCCAGGAACTCATACATCCTGTCGCGGCGCAGAGTCACGCGCACACCTATGGGCATCTTCTTACGCAACTTGAAGTTAGAGATATCCTTGCGTGAGAGAGTAGGCACAGCCTTCTGGCCCGTGATGGCAGTGATCTCATTGATGGCAGTCTCGATGAGCTTCTTATCCTGAGTGGCATCGCCGAGGCCCTGATTTATCACAATTTTCTCGAGCTTGGGCACCTGCATAATAGTGGTGTAATCAAACTCCTTGGTGAGAGCGGGAACAATGCGCTCCTTGTAGTCTTTGCTAAGTGTGGTGCTCATTACTTGATCTCCTCTCCTGATTTTTTGGAATAACGTACTTTCTTGCCATCCTCGATGCGGTGGCCCACACGGGTGGCCTTGCCGCTCTTGGGATCGATGAGACTCAGATTGGAGACATTTATGGGAGCCTCCATTTCCACTATGCCGCCCTGGGGATACTTGGCGGTGGGCTTAGTGCTCTTCTTGATGATGTTGACACCCTCTACGAAGGCACGACCCTTCTTGACCTGCACCTCAAGCACACGACCTGTCTTGCCCTTGTCGTCGCCGGCAATGACAATGACGTTGTCGCCTTTCTTTATGTGTAATTTAGCCATTTTCAGTTACAATTTAAGATTTAAAGCACTTCGGGTGCCAGGGAGACAATTTTCATGTTAGTGGCACGGAGCTCGCGGGCTACGGGGCCGAAGATACGGCTCGCACGAAGCTCTCCGGCGTTATTGAGAAGCACACACGCATTGTCATCGAAGCGGATGTAAGATCCGTCAGCGCGACGGATTTCCTTTTTGGTACGCACCACCACGGCCTTGCTTACTGTGCCTTTCTTAACGTCAGATGAAGGGATCACGCTCTTCACTGAGACAACAATGATGTCGCCCACTGTAGCGTAACGGCGGCCAGTACCGCCAAGCACATGGATACAGAGGGCCTCCTTGGCGCCGCTGTTATCTGCTACTGTCAATCGAGATTCAGTCTGTATCATAGTTACTTCACTTTTTCAATTATTTCCACGAGTCTCCATCTCTTGGTCTTGCTCAAGGGACGGGTCTCCATCAGGCGCACGGTGTCGCCTATGGAGCATTCATTGTTCTCATCGTGTGCATGGTACTTCTTCGTCTTGTTGACGAACTTACCATAGATGGGGTGTTTCTCTTTCCACTTGATCTCAACAGTGATGGTCTTGTCACCCTTGTTGCTGGATACCACCCCGATTCTTTCTTTTCTCAGATTTCTCTTTTCCATTTTTCTTTCTAAGATGTTTCAGGATTGGATTTTAGGCCTCTGTGCTTTGGGCATCGGCCATCTCTTTCTGACGCAACACGGTCTTCAGACGCGCAATCTCGCGACGATCGGCTGTGATCTTTGCGGGATTGTCGATGGGAGATATCGCGTGCGTTACTTTCAATTCACGATAAGCCTTCT
>CAJTTA010000022.1 GCA_910579305.1 uncultured Muribaculaceae bacterium | reverse complement strand
TATCAACTTCTCCAAAAGAGCCTGATATGTTCATTTATTTTTCTGAATTACTTATGTTATATAACAAACTTGATAAGAAATTTGTTCGGATAAACCTAAAAAACTTGAAAAACGTTGGCGTATTTCAGTCGACAACGTAATGCTCACACTCGATGAAGCCCCAGCGTTTCCACAAGGCGAGCCAGCCTGGAATAAGTCTGTTCGTGCTTGAAAGTCGGCTCCACTATGTCATCTGTCGATCCGGGCATACATTGCATATTGCGAAGAACAAACGCGGCAGCTACGCAGCCCGGCTTGCCGGCGAGTCGCCCCCGCGATGATAACGGTAGGGCATGCTTCGATAATCTGCATCAGGCATTATGGTATGGTAAAGTAAACTTTCTTCTCTGCCATCGGGTTTTATATAAAAAAGAAATTATGGAACTATAAAAAAATAGGGAGTCTGTTGCTTGACCTCAGTATTGGCATATTGGTGCTTGGTGTGATAATAAGGTTGATACTGACTTTTACATATTTCAAGCGAAATGGGAGTAAGAGATTGACTGATCACCAAAGAGAAATAATAAAAAAAGTGCGGTATCCAATATTTATAATTGCGTTAGTCCTCGGAATTACATCCTTGATTTTGTTCTTTTGTTGAGTTGTCAATGAAAAGAGAATTGAGTGCAAGGTAGTAATTTAGTTTTCAAAGCCTCCGGCTATTACTTTTAGCGGCGTAAACAAGAGTATTGAACGACACGAGCCACTCACCGAGCTATTCGGCGGGCCTTTACTTGCGCCAATCTCTGTTTTTTTGTAATTTTGCATTAGACATACATGTTTCCATATGGCAATATCGAATAAAGGCAAAGCCTTACTCAATCTTGTAATTTTCATCTGTTTTATGGCTATTTATGGAGCGATTATCGCTCTCATAAATAATTTGTTCCGTAATTATGGTATTGAACAGGCTTACGTCAGGCCATTGCTTATATTCTCTACCATATACGTTTATTGGAAAGCATGGCAATGGCTATGCCGAAAACTGGATATAATTGCATTAAACAAGGACTAATCCATGTCTTTTCCCCATAGAGTGCTTTACCATACTTTCGCAGTGAGATAAAGCACTTTCTCGATACATAAAAATGACCCTGTAACTCCGTTTTGGAATGAGTGTCGATAAGTGCAATCAGCTCCAGCTTTCAAGAAACTGCTAACTATATAATAATACATAACCGGTAGGGGTGGAATCGCTACTGTTTTATGTTTTATCTTAAACTGTATTCACGCTTTTACTCTCAATATTCTTCCGAACTTTGCACCAAAGTCATCTTGACTTATTTTAAATTTTGTGCCGAGATTTTTGTAAATTTCACCGATTTCACCTACTTTTGCATGATAACTCACACTGCTATCGCTCTACTATGTGAGAAGTCTAAAGAAGAATAGAAGTTTTATGTAATTCTATGAAATAATAAACGCACATGTCCTCCGGCAGAATTAATAAATATATATGGATTATAGATACGATAACACGGCATGGAACAATATCCCGCAGCGAGTTATCAAGACTATGGCAACAATCCTCACAAGGAGACGGGAATCCTATACCGCATCGCACTTTCTTTTCATACCGCCGCAGAATAGAGGATGAACTCGGAGTAAGCATAAAATGCAACAGAGCGCATGAATATTATATAGACAGCGCCGAAACTATAAGGGATATGGCTTATCGTGACTGGCTGCTTGACGCCGCCAATATGCAAGGCGTGCTCCATGATAACCGTGACATCTCTCGTAGAATACACATAGAGCCGGTGCCGTCGGCACGTCAGTTTCTGTCGGATGTGCTCAATGCCATCAGATATTCCCGTCGCCTGTCTTTTTCTTACGCTTCATTTGCGCGTGCTCGCCCGGACAATGATATAATTTTTGAGCCTTATTTTGTAAAGTTATTCCGCCAGCGATGGTATATGGTAGGGCGGCGCGTATATGATGAAGAGATACGCACATATTCTCTTGACCGTGTGACCGATCTCACGGTATTATCTCATACGTTTGATATGCCGGAAGAACCGTCGGTCGACACATTCTTTGCTGATTTATTCGGTATAACACAAAGTCACGCTTCGGCACAAAATATAAAACTTAAAGTAAACTTGCGTGCTGCAAAGTACATAAGAGTACTTCCGCTGCATGAGAGTCAAAGAGAAGAACAATTCAGTGAGTTCAGTATTTTTAATTTTAGAATGAAACTCACAGATGACTTGCTTCGACATTTGCTTTCCCTCGGGGCAGATGTTGAAGTTCTTCAGCCGGCTGCTCTGAGACTCATGATGATCAATGCTCTTAAAGAAACACTTTTGTTATATGAACAAAAATAACACCTCCGCATCCGACAATCGTCTGCGAGAATTAAGCTCTGCGCCTGTAGGGCGTCTGCTTTGGAAATACTCCCTGCCTGCTGTAATCGGCACAGTAGTGACAGCTCTCTACAATCTTATCGACTCTATAGTAATAGGACACGCGATAGCCGACCCTAATGTCATAGCAGGTATCGCTGTTACGTTTCCTGTCATGACACTGTCAGGGGCGCTCGGCATGCTGATAGGTGCCGGCGCCGCAACTCGTATCTCTATCGTGCTTGGGCAAAAAGACTCGCGCCGTGCTGAAAATATCCTTGGTAATTCGGTAGTGCTTACGATAATTATAGGCATCTGCTATATGACCTCGTTCTATATTTTCCTCGATCCGATTCTGCGGATGTTTGGAGCATCAGATGCCTCAATTGTCTATGCCCGCCAGTTTATGAGATGGATTATACCAGGTATGGTGCTGATAAATCTCACATTTTCTTACAATAATATAATGAGAGCTACCGGCTATCCACGCAAAGCGATGTATACCAATATGCTTGGTGCTGCGTTGAATGCCATTCTCGCACCCTTGTTTCTCTTCGGCTTCGGCTTCGGCATATGGGGAGCGGCACTCGCTACAGATATATCGATGCTAATCACGGCCATATGGGTGCTCAGCCACTTTTTCAATCCCAACAACACTATAACCTTTCATCGAGGGACTTACCGACTTAAGTGGCGTATAGTCAAGTCGATATTGATGATAGGTATGGCTCCTTTTCTGATCAATCTTGCCAATGCCGCGATCAATGCCATAATTAATGGGTCTCTGCTGCGCTATGGAGGCGACAATGCCATAGCTGCCATTGTGGCGTTTAACCGATATGTTACCGTGTTTATATTTATTGTAATGGGAATATGCCAAGGTATGCAGCCTATTTTAGGATATAATTATGGGTCAGGTCAATACACTCGTCTTTTCCGCACATTGCGCATAGCAGCACTCTCGGCTATGACGGTAACCACTGTAGGTGCGATTATTGCGCAGATATTTCCACGCGGCATCGCTTCTATGTTCATGCAGGATGAAGCCCAGATAAGTGCAGCGGTCAACTGTCTTTCTATTACTACCGTAAGTTTCTGGCTCGTGGGATTTCAGATAGTATGTACCAATTTCTTCCAAAGTCTTGGCATGGCAGGAAAAGCCATATTCCTTTCACTCACCAGACAGATAATATTTATGGTGCCTCTGATCCTGATTCTCCCGAATATGTTTGGCCTCAATGGTATATGGAGTGCATTTCCCATAAGCGACAGCGTTTCCACAGTACTTGCCATAATTCTTGTGCTTTGGCAGATCAAGCGAATCAAAAAGTTATCATCTCCTGCAATAAGCTGAGTTGCCAATAGTAGAAAATATTAGCTTGAATGAAAAAACGATGAAGATTATCCACACACGAGATTATATCCTCCGGCTTCTCTGTAAAGATTTAGAATTCAAGCAATATTTGCATGAATTCAGAGATAAGGCGAGATTTCTTGCTTTGTGCAAAGAGTGCCCCAATTATGAAAAGAGTTGGTCTTGCCCTCCTTTTATATTTGATGCAGAAGAGTTGCTTCATCAATATTCACGTATCCACATCATAGTGTCGCAATTTACTCCAACACGATGCGGATTTTCAATGAATGATTTCAGGGCAAAGATCAAACCCGAGTGTATTGAGCTTGAAAATAAGCTGCTATCTGCAGAACCGGATCTTAATGGTCATGTGTTTGCTACCATAGGGAAATGCCTGTATTGCGGAGAACAAGAGTGCAGGCGTGTGTATAATCAGCCCTGCCTTCATCCCGAAAAGGTACGTCCCTCCCTGGAAGCTTATGGATTTGACCTTAGCCGCACTGTAAAAGATCTATTCGGCATAGAGCTGAAATGGGGTAGTAGTAATGATATGCCTGAGTATCTGGTATTTGTAACAGGCATGTTTCACAACAATTCTACAGGAATATCTATCATAGATTAGGCCATAAAGAATCATTCGTGCTTGGCTCTGAGGAGAATCTAATTCTATTTTCAAGCAGGCATGTTGGTTTATAAATTCAGGAGACTGTGCACTTTTAATGTCGGCACAGTCTCCTGTAAATATTAAGATGAAATAGTGGCGAGAACTACTTTATATTGTGGCATGCCTGCAGAATTACTTCGCTCACTGTAGGATGCGAGAAAATAGTCTCGGTTATGTCAGAGAGTGAAGCATGTCTGCTCATCAGATCGGCACACTGCTGCGCAAGATCAGCAGCCTGCACACCCATGATGTGGGCACCGACAAGGGTCATGTCATCGGCCTTGAATATTAGTTTGCAAAGACCGTCCGGCTCTCCAAGAGTCAACGCCTTTCCATTAGCTCTGAAGAAGCTTTGACCTATGCGCACTTCCATTCCTTGCGCCTTACACTGATCGGAGGTGAGTCCGACCATGCCACATTCAGGCTGCGTAAATACAGCAGAGGGTACAATAGAGAAGTCTATGTTGTCCTCCTTGGAATCTATCGCATTAAGAGCACGTAATCCCTGGTAAGTCGCCACGTGGGCAAGCATCATGCGAGCATTTACATCACCTATGGCATAGATATTAGGCACGTTGGTACGCATGAAATCATCGACTACTATGCCGCGAGGAGAAAATTCCACTCCTGCTGCTTCAAGATTCAGTTTATCAAGACGCGGAGCGCGGCCTACGGCCATTAATATGTCAGTGGTAGTGACACTTAGCTCCTTGCCCTTGCATTCATAGGTAGTGGTGATCTCATAATCAGAATTCTGCTCTATTTTCTTTACAGCAGCAGAGGTTATGATCTCTATGCCTTCCTTTGCAAGGTTCTGCTTCAGTCGCTTGGCTATGTCGGAGTCAAATGGAGGAAGTATCTGCTTACAGTATTCAATCACAGTGACTTTACTGCCCATAGATGCGAATATGGAGGCAAATTCCATTCCTATCACGCCGCCACCTACGATAGTGAGTGATGCCGGAACGTACTCTATATTGAGCATCTGGGTGGAATTACGCACGCACTCCATATCTGCTCCAGGAATAGGCAGAGACTTTGATACCGATCCGGTGGCTATGATAATATTCTCAGCAGTATATTCCTCATTGCCGGCCACAACAATACTTGCATCCTTAAAATATGCGTATTCCTGTATTACTTCAACTTTAGCTTGCTGAAGCATTGCTTTAATGCCGTCTCGTAATGTGCTTACCACCTGGTTTTTGCGCGACATCGCCTTGGCAAAGTCAAATTCAAAGGTAAAATTGTCAATGCCAAAGGCATCAGCTTCCTTGAATTGACTTAATACTTCTGCATTGCGGCACAGACATTTGGTCGGTATGCAGCCGGCATTCAGGCAGGTGCCTCCGAGATCAGCACCCTCAAAGAGGGTTACCTTTTTCCCACGCTTAGCTGCGGCGAGGGCAGTCTCATAACCGCCAGGGCCAGCACCGATTATTATAAGATCGGTTGTAATCATTTCTAATCAAGCCTGTTGGGCCTTGAGTGCTTTATAATTGAGAATGGGATGCTTGGCAGCTCCGGTCTCATCAAGTTTGCGCACAAGGGTAGACAATGGAGCATTCTTTACATCTTCTGGAGTCTCCCGGGCTTCTTGAGCTACTTTGTGCATAACTTCGATGAATTCATCGAGTGTCTCGATGCTTTCCGTCTCAGTAGGCTCAATCATCATAGACTCATGGAAGAGCAGCGGGAAATATATTGTGGGCGCATGGAATCCATAGTCAAGCAGACGCTTGGCTACATTGAGAGTCGTGACTCCGGTGCTCTTGTCTTTGAGTCCATCGAATACGAATTCATGCTTGCATACGCCTTCAATGGGCAACAGATAGTCATCCTTAAGATTCTCCTTTATATAGTTGGCATTAAGAGTTGCCATTGGGCCCACCATCTTAATATTCTCCTTGCCGAGTGAAAGGATGTAAGCATAGGCTTTCAGCATAACGCCGAAGTTGCCACAGAATGCGGATATCGATCCGAGGCTGTCTTTGCTCTCTGAGATATGGAACTTGCCATTCTCATCCCTTGTAACACGGGGATTGGGAAGAAGATGCTCCAGCCCTTTACGCACGCCTACGGGACCGGAACCCGGACCACCGCCGCCATGAGGAGTGGAGAATGTCTTGTGCAGGTTTATATGCATGATGTCGAAGCCCATGTCGCCGGGACGCACTTTGCCCAGAAGGGGATTGAGATTTGCCCCGTCATAATACAGCAGACCACCAGCGTCGTGTACGAGACGAGCGATTTCAAGAATCTCGGTCTCAAACATGCCAAGGGTATTGGGATTGGTCATCATTATACCGGCCACTTCATCATTCAGCAGAGGTTTGAGGTCTTCGACATCGACCGATCCATTGGGCTTTGATTTTACCTCCACAACCTCCAGGCCGGCCACCATTGCAGACGCCGGGTTAGTGCCATGGGCCGAATTGGGGACAATCACTTTACGGCGCTTGCAATCGCCGTTCTGCTCATGATATGCACGCATTACCATGAGACCGGTAAGCTCACCATGTGCGCCTGCAAAGGGATTGAGCGTGAATTCACCAAGACCGGCTATTTCAGAAAGTGCCCTCTGAAGATTAAAGTAAAGCTCTAAGGCACCCTGCACAGTATCCTCACTCTGAAGAGGATGAATTGCTGCGAACTGGGGAAGAGCCGCAATTTCTTCATTTATTTTAGGGTTATACTTCATTGTGCAGGACCCCAGAGGATAGAAACCTGTGTCTACACCAAAGTTTTTGGTGGAAAGATTGGTATAGTGACGCACTACATCGAGCTCGCTTACTTCAGGAAGATCTGCAGATTCCTGACGCAACAAATTTCCGGGAATCTCATATTTCACTGCTTCAGCGAACTCATTGGCAGGAAGCTCATAACCTTTACGACCTTCACGTGAAAGTTCAAATATCAGTTTATCGTAGTATTTCATTTTGATTCAGTCATAAGAGTGATTAAACGATCGATTTCAGCCTTTGTCCGCTTTTCGGTCACTGCCAGGCATAAGCGGCCCTCTCCAAGGTTGATACCACCCATAAAGCCATTCTTTTCCAGATGCTTATTGAGAGCTTCGATATCAAGATCTGTCTTGACTACAAATTCCTTCAGGAACGGCTTATCGGGGAAAGCCGGAGCGTATTTTCCGCTCTTCACAAGAGCATCAAAGAGATAGTGTGCACCATCGGCCGACATTTTATTGACTTCCTGCAGACCTTGCTTTCCCATCAACGCTACATATATGGTAGCGAATAGACACATCAAGCTTTGATTTGAGCAGATATTAGATGTCGCTTTCTCTCTACGTATGTGTTGCTCTCGGGCCTGAAGGGTGAGTACAAATGCACGCTTGCCGTCAGCATCGGTTGTTGCTCCTACAACACGGCCCGGCATCTTGCGCAACTGAGCCTGAGAACAAGCGATAAAGCCGAGATAAGGGCCGCCGAAACTAAGAGGCATGCCCAACGTCTGGCCGTCACCGCATGCTATATCGGCACCCCATTCTTTAGGTGTGCGAAGAACAGCTATTGCAGAGGGATCGGCATATATGGCCATGAGAGCCTTTGAAGCATGCAATGTGTCGGCAACTCCGGTAAAATCTTCAACTATGCCATATTTGTTGGGGGTAGGAAGTATCATGCCTGCTACGTCTCCTGCTGCAAGCAGATCCGCAAGAGTTGACAGGTCGGTTACACCATCTTTTTCCGGAACAATAGTAATATCCACTCCATGGAATTTGGCATATGTTTTCACTACTTCTATAACACGAGGAAGCAGTGTTGCAGAGAGAAGCACGCGATTCTTCTTGCGCGCGCTTGCCACCATCATGAAAGCGACTTCTGCCGCAGCTGTACTACCGTCATACATAGAGGCATTGGCGCATTCCATGCCGGTAAGCTCTGAGATGATGCTCTGGTATTCGAAAATATACTGCAGAGTGCCCTGTGAAATTTCAGGTTGATAAGGAGTATAAGCAGTGTAGAATTCGCTACGTGAAAGCAAGTGAGGGATTACGGAAGGGGAGTAGTGGTCATATGCACCTCCTCCGGCAAATATAGCCAACGATGTATTCTTGTTGCCAAGTTCAGAGAAGTATTTGCGGATTTCAATCTCTGACATGGCTGAGGGAATATTGTAGTCAGCCTTGAAGATAACTTCCGAAGGTATTTCAGCATACAGGTCATCTATGCTTGAAACGCCTACTTTGGCAAGCATCTTTTCAATGTCAGCCTGTGTATGCGGGATGAATTTATTGCTCATAATTATTCTTTACTTTATTGTGTGGTTTGCGATCTTTTGTCTGTAAAAACAGTTACGGCCATTGCCGGCGAATACAATTGAGTCCCCCTGAAAGCAGAGTCGGGCTTGTATCCGTCAGCCAATGGCCGAAGACAGGTTTATTCGCCACATAGGCTATCTGACAGGGATTATTCCTCGCAGACTTTAGCATAGGCAGCGGCGTCAAGTAGGGAATCTATCTCAGAAGCATCGCTGACTTTTACTTTCATGATCCAGTTGACAAAGGCATCCTCGTTGATGAGCTCGGGGCTGTCTTCAAGAGCTTCGTTTACCTCAATAACTTCGCCGCTAACCGGAGAGATGAGATCACTTGCAGCTTTTACAGATTCCACAGCTCCAAATTCTTCGCCAGCGGTAACTTCATCACCAGCTTCAGGCATATCTACGTATACGATGTTGCCTAATGCGTGCTGCGCATAGTCGGTGATACCAATTGTGGCTACGTCGCCATCAATCATTACCCACTCATGAGAGTCGGCATAACGGAGGTTTTCTAATACTTTGCTCATTGTTTGGGCTAAATTTATGAGTTTTGCTGATGCAGGTCAATACATGATAGGGATTGCCTGCACACGATATTTTGATAATTATTTTTTATAATTTTTGTCGTAGAAGCGCTTCTTTACAACTACTCCGGGGAATGTTTTTTTGCGAATGCGTATTTCCACGGGAGTGCCAAGCTTATCATAGGGTTTGTTTACCATTGCCATAGCCACACTTTTGCCTGTGGATATGGAATTGTAGCCGGTTGTTACTTCTCCGATTACTTTGCCGTCTGCCTCTACAGGATAACCATGACGGGGAATGGCCTTGCCTTCAAGCTCAATGCCGATGATGCGGCGCGTCACGCCCTCTGCCTTCTGCTTGGCGAGTGCCTCGCGACCTATGAAGTCGGTAGGTTTGTCCAGTTTGACAAACATGCTGAGGCTTGCCTCCAGAGGAGTGATGTTGTCTGTAAGTTCATCACCATATAACGGAAGGCCCACTTCAAAGCGCAGAGTGTCACGACATCCGAGGCCACATGGAGTGACTCCGGCTTCCATAAGCTTATCCCAAAGCTTGCGGGTAAAGTCATGTGAACCATATACCTCGAAACCATCTTCTCCAGTATAACCGGTGCGAGAAATGATTACCTGCTCACCGTCAATTTCAAATGTCTTGAAAGTATAGAACGAAATCTGATCTAATGGCAGGTTCAGAATTTGCATTAGCATTTCTTCTGCTTTCGGACCCTGCACAGCGACTTCGCCATAATAATCGCTTTCATTTTTGATGACAACGTTGAATCCGGCGGCATTCTGTTCTATCCATGCTACGTCTTTGGCTATATTGGACGCATTAATGACCAGGAAGTACTCTTCATCGTTGACTTTATATACAAGCAAGTCATCCACTACGCCACCGTTCTCATGGCACATCATGCCATAGAAAATCTGGCCGTCTGGCGCACCTGTCACATCGTTTACGAAAATGTGGCTTACATATTTATAGGCATCAGGGCCGGAAATACGCACTTCACCCATATGGCTCACGTCAAAGACACCGACATTGTGGCGCACGGCGTTGTGTTCTTCGATAATCGTGGTATACTGGATGGGCATGTCAAAGCCACCAAAGGGAGACATGAGCGCACCTTGAGCCACATGGCGATCATGAAGGCAAGTTTTGATAAGATTTTCTTCCATTATAATAGATTTAAGATATATTTAAATTAGTTAACACCGCAGTATAGTTGCCGAATATACCATTATGTCATGTGCAACCTGCCGTTGTTCTCTAAATTCTTTGTAAAGGTAAAAAGAAGATTTGGCATACGCAAATTTTAGAATCAAAAACACGCTTTCATTTCTTAATATCCTTGAGGAGGTCAGCTTCGCAAAAGGATTGCATACATGAAGAACTCTGGTATACACGAGAATCGTGGAGCAATAACATTCACTAAGAGGTCGGAGCTTATCGAGGTCAGAAATATCGAGGGAGCATGGGTGCGGATAATGGACTTGATGTATTGATCGGATATATGCGTATAAACCCTTCCCGAATATTGTTTGTCGGATCATCATGCGATATGCGAATGATGCGATTGAGTTTAGGAATAAGGGCCAATGGATTAAATTTTATGCGGGTCTTAGGTTTATCGTAAGTCAGAGCCGCTTGTTGAGGGCTGAATCGCGCTGCATAATCACGAGGCTTTTTAAGTCCGCCATCCGTTATGTGAGAGTAAAGAGTCAGCCGGAATTGTGCAGGGTCGCCGGTAGGGAAGAGGTAGCCAATGATTTGTCCGGGCGCAATAAGTATATTTTGGCTTTCTATATTTATTATATGATAACAGGAAGGCGGAAGCAAAGGATGTCTGTCGTTTGCTTTGATTAGCACAACGCATTCATTCGACGGGAAATAGTAGATGCCTTCAAGAGAATGAAGAGCTGTAGTGTCACACCATTTTTGTGCTTGAGTCAGATTTATCGGTCTTATGCGCTGAGATATTGCCGGAACTTTTGCATGTGCACTATGAGCGATGAACACCATTAATATCCACAGTAACAAGCATATATAAGCAGTTCGTGCGATGGATCTTTTAGTATTCCGTCGCACGAATGTATATGTGAATCGCGATAAGTTCATCAAGAGAAGAGTGACGTGCAGAGTTGGAGATGGCTGCATGGTGATATTGCATCACACGTTGAGAACGAGATCTCTTGAAGTTGCAATGCGGCGCATATTAAGGATAGCATATCGCATGCGTCCAAGAGCCGTGTTGATACTCACACCTGTGGTATCAGCTATTTCTTTAAAACTCATGTTGCGATAATATCTCATCATGAGCACTTCCTTTTGTGCTTCAGGAAGTTCATCAATCAAATATCTCACATCTTCATGAATCTGCTCGGTGATAATAAGATCTTCTATGGTATCCTCGCTTAGTTCTTTGCGATTGAGAATATCAACTTCTTCGGCATCAGTGCTTTGCATATTCTCGGCTTTCTCCTGACGGTAATAGTCAATAATGAGATTGTGGGCTATGCGTGAAATCCAAGCCGGGAATTTTCCATGCTCTGAGTAACGCCCCTGACGGATTGTCGTTATAGCCTTGACAAATGTATCTTGGAATATGTCATTAGCTATATCCTCATTTTTTACAATGCGGAGAATATAGTTGAATATGCGATCTTGATGCCTTCTGAGTAAGATATCAAAAGCATCATTGTTTCCGTTGCTATAAGCTTTAACCAGATTTTCATCGGTCATGCTCATCATGTTTATCATTACTATTTCCTTATGATTTTGTTAAGTAGAAGTAGTTCGATAGGCTGGAATATTTTGTTGGGTGATTGTTGAATTTGGTTTACTATCTCTGAGAGCTTGAAGCTTTTATGTTCACAAAATTAGTCAAAAAAAGAATAGCTCCCAAAAATTATTGTAAAAAATATGTTAAGCTTTTGTTAAAGTATATAATCATCACCTGCCGAATGCATTGTCATAGTGTTTTATTCACTATGACATGCGCTGAGCCTTAATTATTTAAATGTATCAGGAAGATCATTTTCATACAGCACGGTATCTCCCTTTTTCATTCTTGGGCTCAGATATTGCATTGCCTCATTAAAACTGTCAACGAGTATAATAGAGTCTTCCGCAAGTATATTTTCTTCTTCTATTCCTGCGAGTATTGCATCGCGGTTGTAACGGCCTACAATAATTGCCACATCAACATTGCGCGCTATGTGGCGACCAAATTCAGTGTTGAGTTCAATCTGCTTGTCGCCGAGCTCAATCATGCCAGGTGTGACAATGATGCGTCTGCCGTCAGTAAATCGGCCAAGTGCTTCTACCGCCATTCGTGAACCTACTGGATTTGAATTATACGCGTCATCAATTATAGTTACGCCTTGCGGTGTACGTTTCATGCTGAGTCTGTGCTCTACTTGTTCAATTCTTGACACAGCTTGCATGATTTGGTCATGGCTGACACCAAGTCGCAGAGCGATGATTACAGCTGCTGTAAGATTTGAAAGGTTGCTTTCACCTATAAGGCGTGTGTTAAGGTTGATTGAAAAGCCATCAGGCCCTATAATATTGAATCGGGTTCCTTCGGATGTGTATTGTATGTCCTTGACGCAATACCGTGCATTTTTTGTAGATGAAACGGCATAACGGATGCATTCCGTATTATTAACTTCTCTGTTAGCACAGTATTCAAAATCATTGTTTACCACAATGAAGCTGTCCTGAGAGGGTAGTGCATCGGCCAATTCGAATTTTGTCGCCTGCACGTTATCCATGGATTTAAAGGTTTCAAGATGCATCGGACCTACAGCCGTAATTATGCCGAATTGAGGGTGCACCAAATCGCATATTTCTTTGATGTCACCTTTTTGTTTTGCTCCCATTTCGCATATGAACACTTCATGGTAAGGCTTCATAAGTTCTCTCACTGTGCGTATCACCCCCATAGGAGTGTTGAATGATCCTGGAGTAATAAGCACTTCATATTTTTCGCTTAATATTGCTTGCAGGTAGTGCTTGGTGCTTGTTTTTCCATAGGATCCTGTAATGCCTATAATTTTCATATCGCGCATGCTGCTTAATATGTGGCTGGCTTCATTGTAATACTTGCGATTAATGGCTTTCTCTATAGGAATCATCAAAATATTGCCAAACACCACAACGCTCCATGATAGAATAGAAATGAGCATGCCCACCGAAAGAGGGAAGAGCACGGAGGTATTGAAATAGGGGTTAATATCAATGACAGGTGTTGATAAAGATAAGACTGCTACAGGGGCAAATATAGCCATGGATATAAGACCGACACATGCATATAAACGTTTGACACGGTTGGTGAATACAAGCGGTTTTTTGTACTTAGCTTTAAATATGAGCACACTCTTCACTATAAGAATAATAGGCAATGCTACTACTGACACCCATACAAAAGGAGTGAGCAGAAGCATCAGCAGCGCAAGATCGACCAAACGCCAGGCCGGCATAAGATTGCCGGAACGCAACCATCGCCAATAACGAGATATACGATATGAATTTTGCTGGAATATGTGTATGTCGCGCTTGAAATTCAGTAGTATGTATATAGCACAGATGATGTATAAAGTAATGAGTATGGGTGTCATGGTCGGTTATTTATGTAATTCTTGCTTTAAGAACGATTCCAATACAGCCTTGAATCCATGTGGGTTGTCAAGGAAACTATAATGACCGCAATTCGGGAATGATACAAGCCCTGCATCGGGTATAAGCTTTTCCATTTTGTGTGCATCCGATAGGGGTGTGGCTGTGTCATTATCGCCCCATATCAGCAACGTAGGTGCCTTAATAGCAGGCATATATGAGCATAAATCCTCATTCACGCATTTGCTTAATATTTTACGCATGACTGGAGATGCCTGTTCATAATCTGCAGAAGAACGTCTTTTGCGCGCCGCTTCAATTTTTTGAGCAGCGCGGACTTTCCCCAAAATTAGCGGATATAATTTTTTTGCAAATTTATATGTATAGACTTTGAAGTACCATTTAAAACTTCTTGCAGGCTTTACTCCGGCTGCATCTACAAGAATCACTTTGTTGATTTGCCTACGTGATGCCATAAGAATGGATATGCGGCCTCCAAAAGAATGACCGATAAGCGTGGGATTGACTATGTTGAGCCGGTCAAGCATTTCCTCCATCGCTTTTGTGTAGTCTTCGACGCCCCATACGCTGAGAGGCTCTTGGCTGCTTCCGAAACCCGGTAAATCTACATTTATTACCCTCATGCCTTGAGCAAGAATTTTTTCAATCGACTCAACTGTGGACAGGTTACATCCCCAACCATGCATTAGTAATACAGGAGAGCCGCTCGGACTCCCTGACTCTCGGTAATGTATTCTGATACCGGAAGAAAGAGTGACTACATTTTCCATTGCGGCACAAAATTACTAAAATTTACGGTGATGACAAAGAAAAGCATGCGCAATAAGCAGTCTTGGCAAGTTCAGCAGCGGCGCGTCCCTCTGTGATAATCTGTGTTATGTAAAACAGAGCGCAGACTCATTGTCTGCTTTCGCGAATGCTGCATATATACTCGGTTCTTGCTTGGGAGTACTCCTCTCTTTTATGGATACTACATCCGTAATCGAAGGATAAGTGTGTAAATCAGTAGTACAGCAGGATGAATAGTATTAAGAAGCAGTGAATAAAACCACCATGTAAAACCGGCTCCATATTGACTGTTGAATGCGATATTATAAGCCAATATGGCATTATAAATAATCATCACAATGATATTGCCAAATGCGACTCTGGGTTTGACTTTATGGCACAACCAGGCCGACAACAGTGAGAAAGCGCAAGCTCCACCCAGTAAAGCCAAGTCTTCGCTCTCGTAGTGGGTAAAGCAATATCCTACCATAAGAAGTAGCAATGTGACCCACGCTATCCTAAACCGGTTATTAATCAGTTTCATAGAATGCGAAGGATTAAGGAAAATTTAATACGATGGATTGTTCCGGCCTTGTTAAGGCTATATATTTACCAAATAATGTATTTTGAAATAATGTAAAATCTGTTCCTTGCTGGATACGTATGCCTAATTCTTCCGGAGTTGAAGCAAGGCAGAAGTGCATAGGGAAGAAATATTTTATTTTGAGGATGCGCACAAAGATAGAAGCCCCCTCCCACCAGTCGGAGCCAATGCGAGAGTCTACCGGGAAGAAAGCGACATCTATTACAGGTGCTACGGCTTTAATTTCATGTAAAATACTCTGAAATTCATGTAATGCAGAAGCAATTTCTGCGGATGTCGACTCATCTTTCCATATCCATGCGTTTAGATCGCCGGCATGAAATAACTTAAGGCCACCGCATTCTATGAGATAACTGTTGCCAATATCGGTCGATGGAAAAGCTCGAGCTGAGATGTGTTGATCGCTATATGTCATACCAGGCTTCAATACTGTCACTACACCTTCATTGACTGCGTAAGCTCCGGAATAGGTACTACCTTTTTTTAGGAGATAATTTATAGACTTCGCAGTATCGTTGCTGATAATGTATCGAATATTTTTGAATTTCTTGACCCATAAAAATATTTTTCTATTGAAATGGTCTTTGTGATGATGAGAGACAAATATATAAAGAGGCGTATCTGCAGCGATGTCGTTGAGAAATTCGGGAAAGTCCTGTTGGTGCCACGAATCCGTTTCCTCTTTCCAGAAATCAGTAATGATCACACAATCTTGGAATACTATTACAAAACAATCATGCCAGATGTATTTAATGAGCACATTCATAATTGGGATATTATTGAGATGAAAATGTAAAATGAATGCTCAAAGTTAATAAAAAAATTTGTACCTTTGCGGAAAATTAACGAAACCATCCATCAAAAAATAGCATGGTAACATTTTTCAAGAAAGGAACAACTCAAGTAATCGCTGTAGAAAGCAGTGATTCGCTCTCTACGGAATCTCTTGACCGTCTTTCATGGCTTTTTGACGGAGCTACCCCTCTGAAGTCGCAGCGAGTGTCCGGCACATTCGTAGGCCCACGTAAGGAGATGATCACACCTTGGAGCACAAATGCTGTGGAAATTACCCAAAATATGGGTGTGCCGGGTATTTCCCGTATCGAAGAATACTTCCGCACCAAGAATGATGCACCAAAGTATGATCGCATGCTTCAACGATTATATCAAGGCCTTGACAGAAATATATTCAACATCACGAAAAAACCGGATGAGATTCTGCATATATCCGATCTTGAAGCTTATAATGAAGCGGAAGGGCTTGCTTTGTCTGTAGAAGAGATTACGTATCTCAAAAAGCTTGAGAAGGATCTGGGGCGCCAGCTTACTGATAGCGAAGTGTTTGGCTTCTCACAGGTTAATTCCGAGCACTGCAGACATAAGATATTCAATGGCACTTTTATAATTGATGGAGAGGAACGAGAGTCTTCTCTCTTCAAGTTGATAAAGAAGACATCTCAGGTCAATCCGAATGCTCTCGTTTCTGCTTATAAGGACAATGTGGCTTTTGTCAAGGGCCCTAAGGTCAAGCAGTTTGCACCTGTGAATCCGGAACAACCGGATTATTTTGAGGAGCGAGATATAAAGACAGTGATTTCACTTAAGGCTGAGACACATAATTTCCCAACGACGGTTGAGCCGTTTAATGGAGCAGCTACAGGCACAGGAGGAGAAATACGAGATCGCCTCGGAGGAGGCAAAGCATCTCTTCCGATCGCCGGCACAGCAGTTTATATGACCTCATATCCGCGTCCTGAGAACCTGCGTGACTGGGAGCAAGGTGCACCTCTCCCCCGCCCTTGGCTATATCAGACGCCTGAAGAAATTCTGATTAAAGCCTCTAATGGCGCCAGTGATTTCGGAAATAAGTTCGGACAGCCGTTGATATGTGGCTCATTGCTCACGTTTGAACATTCAGAGCATGGGCGAGATTTGGCCTATGACAAGGTTATCATGCTTGCTGGTGGTGTTGGCTTCGGCACACTCAAGGATGCTGTGAAAGGGACTCCGGAACCTGGAATGAAAGTCGTGGTGATGGGTGGTGACAATTACCGCATAGGCATGGGCGGCGGAGCTGTGTCTTCAGTCGAGACAGGTCAATATGACAACTCAATAGAGCTGAATGCTGTGCAGCGCGCTAACCCTGAGATGCAAAAGCGTGTAAGCAATGTGGTGAGGGCTCTTGCGGAAATGGAGGAGAATCCGTGTGTCAGCATCCATGACCATGGAGCCGGAGGTCATCTCAATGCCTTATCAGAGCTTGTGGAAGCCACAGGCGGTAAGATTGACATGTCGAGTCTTCCGGTAGGAGATCCCACTCTTTCGGCTAAGGAAATTATAGGCAATGAGAGCCAGGAGCGCATGGGGCTTGTAATGAGGCCTGAGCATACCGAGAAAGTACGTAAAATCGCAGAAAGAGAAAGAGCGCCGTTTTATGTGGTGGGAGAGACTACCGATGATGCACGCTTTGTCTTTGAGCAGAAAGACGGCAAGCGCCCCATCGATCTTGCCATGTCCGATATGTTTGGCAACTCGCCGAAGACTGTGATGCGAGATGAGCACGTAGCTGCGGATTATGAAAAAGTATCTTATGACGAGGCCAATATCGATAATTATCTTGAGCAGGTATTGCAACTTGAAGCAGTAGCCTGTAAAGACTGGTTGACAAATAAAGTTGACCGCTCCGTTACCGGCAAGATAGCACGTCAGCAGTGTCAGGGAGAGCTCCAGCTGCCCCTGTCAGACTGTGGCGTAGTGGCACTTGATTATAGAGGCAAACATGGTATTGCGACATCAATAGGTCATGCTCCGCAAGCCGCCCTGATTGATCCAGCCAAAGGATCGGTTCTCGCAATAGCAGAGGCGCTGACAAATATCTCAGGAGCGTTGCTTAAAGAGGGTATCAAATCTGTGTCTCTCTCTGCCAATTGGATGTGGCCTTGTAAGAATTCCGGCGAGGATGCCCGCCTATATGATGCAGTGCAGGCATGCTCTGACTTCGCGTGTGAATTAGGCATTAACATTCCAACGGGCAAGGATTCACTCTCCATGACACAAAAGTATGGAGAGAATAAGGTGTATGCGCCAGGTACAGTCATTATCTCGGCTGCGGGAGAGGTGCGGAATATACGCCGTGTGTCATCGCCGGTGCTTAAGCATAAGTCATCCAAGCTGATATATATTAATTTCAGCAAGGATGCCCTTAAGCTCGGTGGATCGGCTTTCGCACAGGCATTGAACAGGATAGGCCATGACGCTCCAACAGTCACAGATGCCGCATATTTTGCAAAGGCGTTCAATGCCGTGCAGAAATTATTGGAGCGCAATCTCATCCTTGCGCAGCACGATGTGAGCGCAGGAGGACTTATCACGGCGTTGCTTGAGATGTGTTTTGCCAATATCAAGGGTGGTCTTGAGATAGATCTTTCTTGTTTCTCTGATGCGGATACGGTGCATGCAATGTTTGCCGAAAATCCGGCTGTAATCTTGCAGGTATCGGATGCCAAGATGTCTTTAGTAGAAGATGTGCTTAACAATGCGCTTGTAGAGTATAAAGTAATCGGACGTCCTGCTATGGAGCGGACTATTACGGTTTATAAGGAGGGCTTTGGTCAAAAGGTGCTTGATATCGATGCCTTACGAGATACCTGGTATCGGTCTTCCTGGATGCTGGATGTAGACCAGAGTGGTAAGAACTGTGCAGACGCGCGCTTCAAGAATTATAGGAAACAACCGGTGCGCTACACTCTTCCTAAGAACTGGACTGGACGTATGTCTGATCTCGGCATCTCTGCCGACCGACAGGGACGTTCGGGAATCAAGGCTGCAATCATCAGAGAAAAGGGTGTCAATGGTGATAGGGAGATGGCCTATAGTCTGTATCTTGCCGGTTTTGATGTGAAGGATGTCCATATGACGGATCTCACATCAGGACGCGAAACGCTGGAAGATGTCAATATGATAGTATTCTGTGGTGGTTTCTCCAATAGTGATGTATTGGGTTCTGCCAAGGGATGGGCCGGCGGTTTCCTCTTTAATGATAATGCCAAGCGTGCACTCGATAACTTCTACGCGCGAGAAGACACTCTATCTCTAGGCATATGCAATGGATGTCAGCTTATGGCAGAGCTTGGGCTGTTGTATCCAGAACATGATCAGCATCACAAATTGCTGCATAACGATTCCCATAAGTTTGAGTCAGCATTCCTCTCAATTGAGATACCTGAAAACGATAGTGTGATGTTTGGTAACCTTTCCGGTAGCAAACTTGGTATATGGGTAGCTCATGGAGAAGGAAAGTTCCAATTCCCGGAAAAGTTGTCTTCGTATAATGTGATCGCAAAGTATGCGTATAAGACATATCCTGGTAATCCTAATGGTTCCTATGCGTCAGTAGCCGGCATAGCAAGTGCCGATGGCAGACACCTGGCAATGATGCCGCATTTGGAACGCGCTATATTCCCGTGGCAATGCGGTGTATATCCGGCGACTCATGTTAATGATGAAGTCACGCCGTGGATGGCAGCATTTGTTAATGCTCGCCGCTGGATAGAGAAAAACCGCAAATAACACTTTGATAAACAAGTGGTAATTACACCTCGATATCTAAAACTTGTGAGCGCCATAGTATTAGTGGCGCTCACAAGTTTGGTATTACAAAGCTGTTTTACAGGAATAGAACATACCGGACATATTACGCTAAGTAAAAGGGACAAGGAAATATCGCATAAAATTTCAAATGAAGAGGCGTTTATGCTTGATATAACGGGAGAAGACGCCACGCACTGGAATCCCGGACGTGAATTCCTTGTTGTAGGTGATCGGTCAGCATTGGTATTTGAGTCTCCGCTTGATAATCCGGCAGGTAAGATACTTCTGTATAGCGGATATTCTGACAGGATCACTCCTGCGGGTTCCTCTCGAATAATTCTGCATTTTGTAGATTCAGCAGGAATCACTTATCGCTACACAACAAATAAGGAGCAATTGCAAAGCGTAATCAGTTCGGAGTTACCGATGCTTATAGATCTGGTTCAAGTGAACCGGCTTCGAGATAAACTTGCAGGTAAGCGTCTATGGATAAAAACGGACAAATGGCTTGATGCCAATGGGGGAATCTATGCCGGGAGTAAATATGATGCTGTTACAATAACTGACGTATGTGGAGGAAGTGAGAATCTTCCATTTCTTATCTACTTTACTGATTCTTCCGGACGGCAATCCTGCATACGCATGAGTCAATCGGAAGGAGCATTGGCTTCGCGTCCGTTTCACACACTATTCTCTTTGGAGAACCCACGTCTCTCCTATCCATCTGTAAGTGATGAAATCTGGGATAAGATTAAGCGCGGTCAGGTAGCGGAAGGCATGAATAAACAGGAGTGCCGTCTCGCTCTTGGAAATCCTGATAATGTCGATACCGACAGGGATTATTCCCGATTGATTGAAACATGGACTTATGCCAATGGCATTTTCTTAAGATTTGAAGACGGAGTACTTGTATATTTTCGCAAATGACAACATCTATGATTACTGAAAATATTGATATAACTCATCTCACAACATTTGGCATTGAGGTAAAAGCCAAATATTTTGCCGAATATTCATCGGTGAAGGAGTTGGAGTCAATTTTGAAGACTCCGGAATATCAGCAGAATGAGACTTTGCATATTGGTGGTGGCTCTAATCTATTGTTTGTAAATGATTTCAATGGATTGGTGCTTCATTCAGCCATCAAGGGACTTACAGCTTATCGAAAGAATGATGAGACTGTATATCTAATTGCCGGTGCGGGCGAGAAGTGGGTAGATGTAGTTCAATTCAGTATCGATGAAGGGTTATGTGGACTTGAAAATCTTGCCTACATTCCAGGAGAAGTCGGAGCGTCGCCTATTCAGAATGTAGGTGCTTACGGAGTAGAAGCCGGAGACTTTATTTTCAAAGTAGAGTGCTATGATCGTCTCTCTCATAAGATAGTGAATTTCAGTAGAGAGGAATGTCGCTTTGGCTACCGTGACAGTATGTTTAAGCATGAAGGACGTGGCAGATATTTCATATTGCGGGTATGTTTCAGACTCACCCCGGGCAGATTGGCTCGACACTTGGATTATGGCCCGCTTAAAACATTGGCTGAGCGACTAGGACATGAGCCTACCACCCAAGAGGTAAGTGATGAGATAACATTGATACGCCGGTCAAAACTGCCTGATCCCGCCGAGCTTGGAAGTGCCGGAAGCTTTTTTAAGAACCCGGTGGTCAGACGTAAATATTACGAAGCCGAAGTATTAAAGCATTGTCCCAATGTGCCATGTTATGATCTGCCTGATGAATTGGTCAAGATTCCGGCCGGTTGGCTGATCGAACATGCCGGACTTAAAGGTGCCTCTATAGGAGGGGCGCAAGTCTATAAGAAACAATGCCTTGTAATAACTAATAAGGGAGGGGCGACCGGAGTTTCGGTTGAAGCTCTTTCCCGGCATATCCAGCTGGAAGTGCATAAGAAATTCGGATTATGGTTGACTCCTGAAGTTAACTTTATAGATACATCCGTACATGTAGAAGTATTGGGCAGCGGCACGAGCAAAGGTGTGCCGGAACCGGCATGTCAATGCAACGTGTGCACAAGCACAGATCCGTATGACAAGCGCCTAAGAGCATCTGTGTTAATCAAGACTCACGGACTGTCACTCCTTATAGATGCATCACCTGATTTTCGTTATCAGGCTATCCGATCAGGAATATATAATATTGATGCTACTTTGATCACACATCAACATTATGATCATGTAGGTGGCATTGATGATCTGCGTCCTTACTGCACTAATTCGCATATGCCTTTGTTTTGTACATCTCTTGTAGCAGATGATTTGCGGAGAAGACTCGACTATTGTTTTCGAAAGGAGCATTATCCGGGAGTGCCTGGGTTTGACATGCATGAGGTGGATGATAATCCTTTCTATATCCGGGGATTAAAGGTAATTCCTATCAAAGTGATGCATGCCAGTTTGCCGATAGTGGGCTACCGTATAGGAGATTTTGCATATATAACTGATGCCAAGACTATTCCAGAAGAAGAGATGTCGAAATTGACAGGATTGAAGCTTCTGATCATTAATGCGTTACGCCCTACTCCTCACTTCAGCCATCTCACACTGGATGAGGCTATTGCATTAATTCAGCAGATTAAGCCAGAACAGGCTTATCTTACTCATATATGCCATGATATGGGCAGGCATGCGGAGGTGGAAAAGCATCTTCCGCAAGGAATACATCTTGCATATGATGGGCTTAGGCTTACTATAGATTAAGCGAAGCGTCTAAGATTAAACTGCACTCTAAAAGCCTGACACACAGCTTTTAGAGTGCAGTTTAATCTTAGACGCCATTAATATTTCTTTGGGGGAATGAAAACTTAACGGATGAATTTTTCTGCCTTATCTTTGCACCTCAGTATATATATGCCTTGAGGTAGATTTGGCAATTCGCTACGAGATAAACCTTGTCTTACCAATACACCACTGGTAATAAATACGTCTACAACATCAGATTCAGAAATTGAAATATCTTCAACACTTATGGTCATATTATTGGAAATCTCTACATCATCTACTGCGGCAATACCGGAACTTCGACCTAAGAATCCCCAACGGAATTGTGCTGTCTTGCCATTGAGTTCCGGGAGTACATATGCACATTCCCCATTCGGTTCTGCTGCCAGATCGGCAATATCATTCCATGTCTCTCCACCGTCGGTAGTAACCTGAAAGAGAAGCTTTGCAGCACCCCAAGGCCCCGGCTTGTCATCGCTGAAAATCTTTGTGAATTTTATTCCCGGGTTGTCACCATTGAAATATACCTGTGGTGTGATAAGATAATTCTCAAGTTTATTCATCCCAGCTGCAATACCATTAGATGAGGCATAGTTGCCATTCAGGTATTCAGCGTCAGGAAATTCGGTTTCGAACCAATTATCGAACCTCCATGAATACATATCTTTGATGCGATCATTTGGGTCAACGAGCTCTGAAGTCCAATGCTCAGGAAGATGCCCATTGTCAAAATGCTCTTTTAATGGCAATTCGGCTATAGGGGCCTCCTCATTCTCAGATATAATTTCAGCGGGCAAAGATATTGTACCATCAGAATACACAACATGAACGCTATATATGGACTTTCCCCTCACATTATCACTGTCAGTGAAAGTGCAAGTCGTGTTATGCTGATCAAGAGGGGTATCTCCTCTGAATACCAGATAGTGTGAAACCTCAAGATCGGTAGCCGACGGTTTTCGCCATGCCAGGATTCGATCTTCGCCTTGTCTTGTTATGGTGATTCCCTCTACAGTAGGTACAGTTCCGGCAATGGCTGTCGCTTCTGCCAAGGGAGAAACGCCATTTGGATAAACGTATACTGCTTCGATACTTATATAATATATGCCCTTGTAGAGACCTGTCTGGCCGGCATGCAAAGCTCCGGCCGAGTCATCTATCATGCCTATTGACTTACCATTAAAGTATACATTATAGGAAGATGGCTTTCTATCTCCTTCGGGCGCTTCCCACGTTACCTCTACTGTATATTTACCATTAGTATCATCTTTTGTAACAGTAGTCTTAAGGTTTCGTGCCGGATTTGTTCCAACTTCCTCTATTTCCACATTAGCATCCGCAGCATCAAATTCCTCATCCGTTGCCTCACACCAGGCGAGAACTGAATAATTGTGCTCTCCAGGCTCTTTGTCAGTAAAATCTGTAAAAGTGCGCCGTTTCAGATAGTCTCCTACGATCTTACCGTCAGAGTAGACACGATAAGTGATGTTGCCATTATTCAGCCATTCGTTTGAAGGGGCTCTCTGGGCTACACCCGATGCCTTGCTTTCAAATTTACGATAACGAGTGATACCTTCAGGAATATTCGGCTTTTCCCCAGGAATCATGTGCTGAATTTTCATTTCTGAGAGAGGCTCACCATCTGAGGAACTGAATTCAACATCATCCACACTCCAGAGAAAATAAAGACTATCTTCTTCTCCGCTGACAGCATTGAATGCTACCAAGGTATTGGAGTCCGCCGGCTCACCAAGAAAAAGGGATGCCTGCTGCACCGCATCTTCTTCACCCATGTCCCATCGAGCATCCCACAACTCATGCCATGTCTGGCCTCCATCGCGACTGATATGCACATAATAATGATCCGGGAAATCGGGATACGCTCCCACCTCAAGGAGTTCCGGATAAATGTAATACCAGAAGTCCATATATACTGATCCCTCATCCGGCTGCACTATCAGCCATTCATCCTGATGAAATGTAGCAGGATCAGCATAGTCTCCATCTTGCGCTATCATCACTAAGACTGATTTATTACCTCCATGCACTACAGACACTGCCTCATCAGGAGATTGCGTATAGTGCATCCAGTTGCCGGAGTCGCCAAATTTAAATGTGTTTCTCACTTGCCATCCTGCAGGGGGAAACGTGTCATCTTCAAAGCCATGAAGAGAAAGAGATTTGGCATTCCCCCACTCCCATGACAGATTTACAATACCGGCCTCTGTCACGGCTTGTAAATTTCCGGGAGACACCGGGGTAAACGCATTAGCGGAAGAGATCGCGGTCAAGACCACAGTAGAGGCTAATGCAGACCTCAATAAACGAATTTTCATAAGATAATAGGTTTTAGAAAGATATTCTCGGTTATTCTTGGCGACAAATGTAGTGAAATTTTCTAAACACTGCAAGATATATATAAAAAATATAGCGATAATTCTTCGATCAAGCACTTAATTAAATAACTTTTGTCATGTTACAAAGAATACATTTGTTGTTTATACGCTATATTTAATTAGAAATGAAAACCGGCCCTCAGAATGTGTAATGGCACCTACTCCATATTGCAGCAAAGAGTGATCGCCAATTGGTTTTATCGGAGACCACTCTGCTTGAATAAATTATAATTCTTCTCAAAATCTGCTCTTGTCGGTATTTCCGGCACCACGCCCCTTATAGCGCGATCGTGCGTAATTGAAGTTATATCTAATCGTAATCGACAAGTCACGAGTGTCATATATCTTTTTCACTGAGATACGACTAATGTCATCGTAGAATGTAATATCCTGTCTCCATGTGTCGAAGACATCGGTTAGTTGCAGTTTAACGCTCCAAGTATCATTGGCAAATGATTTATACACTCCGATATTGCATTGCCAATATGGTTTTATATAACAATTATCTCCATTCCCTGAAGTCTGTGCCGAGAAATCAGCATTCAGCCACATGTCCCATGGAAGATGTATGGAATTGTCGAATCGAAATATGCCCAATGGCCGATTCAATTTAACGATTTTAGCCTTATGGTTTATCTTGAAATCCTGTGCGCTGAATCCTGCCATAACAGATGGATGCCAGAATCCGAAGAATGTAGGTGAATAATTTATATAGGCTCCATAGGTGTTGAATCTCGGCATATTCACCATTGTCAGCAGAGTGACATCGTTATTGCCGGAATATTCTGACGTCTGCCACATGAAATAGTTTTTAGTTGTATAATACTCAAGCTCCAGAACAAAGTCTTTCCACGACGCAGATGCTGAAATATAATCACGGTATATTGGTTCTAGATTAGGATTGCCGGATTCATAACTGTATCGGTCAATATACTTTACAGCCGAGCTAAGTTGCTCAAAAGCCGGGCGCGTTGTCTTTCTCATATATGATAAACGTGTGTTGACATTGCCAATCGGGAATGATAAAGAGCATGATGGCGCAAGATTATGATAGTTGCGGCTTTGATCATCACTGAGTTGCCCGGATTGCCAATACTTGGAATCGGTGTACTCCCAGCGTAAGCCCACATTTGCTGTTATACTACCAAAGGTCTGCTCTGTCTCGGCAAACAGAGCCGCTGTTGTCTCATTTATCTTTACATCATTGTCAGTGATGTAATCGGCATTTCCTATATATTCATCTGTACGGTGAATATTGCTGACTTCAGTTCCGAATTTTACATCACCCTTCCAAACAGGGAAAGACGCTGTGATGTTACCCGCAAGAAGATGATTGCCGACATTGTTGACCGTAGCAACATTCCGTGCTATATTGATATTGGATGTTTCAATTTCATTGGTGTGTCTATCGTTAATCTGCCACAAGGCATCAAAATTGGCTGAAAAAATCCATTTGCCTATCTGTCCCGAATAATAGGCACTGACAAGATGTTGACGGTTCTGTCGACTTGAATTAGATATATTATCAAGGGTTTCTTGAAATATTTGATCAATATAGCGATCAGTGACAGAGGTGCCATTGATGGTGGATGGTTTATATGAAAAATCATAATAAAATCCGAAGTTATGAGATGATAATTTGTAATTTAGTCCTATCTTAGCTTGATATACAGGATATTTAGCTAAGTCACGCCCGCGGCCCTGCTGTTGCACAATTCCCGATTTGAGATATTGTGTAGTGCTATTGGAGAATCCGGGACGCTCCCGGTAATTTTCATAATTCAACATGCCGAAAAAGTCAAAACCGTTTTTACGCCAATTGAGATTTACCTGCTCAAACAGATAGACATAATGTTTATATCCTACTGTCGTACGGTCATTGAATGCAAATCCTTCTCCTTCCGGTGCTACTGTTGTAATCCGTATCACTGAGTTGACTGTCGATGCGTAGCTTGCTCCGGGATTGGTGACTACATCGACACTTTTGATCTGCGAAGAGGCAAGCTGATCAAGTTCCGACATATCACGCACCTGTCGGCCGTTTATGTATATCAGCGGTGAGCCTTTCCCTATAACTTCTATCTCTGCACCAGACCTGACTACAAAAGGCATTTTTCCGAGCACTTCAAGAGCCGTGCCTGTATTGGCAAGGTGTGAGCCTGCGATTGCTATCTGCACGCCATCGCTTTTCAGCTTCGCCATGGGCCGGGAACCTTTTACAACAACTTCACCAAGCATATATGATGCCGGAGCAAGGATAATGTCGCCTACATCGGCGGAGGGATTGGTTATTATCATATCCTCAAACCCCATAGCAGTGATGCGCAGATATACAGGGCTGTCATTACCGAGAATTGTAAATTGTCCTGCCATATCCGTCACACTCCCGGCTATAAGTATAGAATCATTTAAAGATAGCAGGGCGACATTGGCAAATTCCACAGGATTGCCGGAATCATCTTTTACCACACCCTCATAAGTCAACTTTGTCGCAGACAGGGCGTTGAAACACAGGCAGAGCAATAGCCCTGCCACTAAGTTCTTTAGTAGCATTGTATCTTGATTGTTAAGTTCTTACTCCGTTAAAGACCGCCTACAACTATCCAGCCGTCTGAGTCGGTTTTCTGCAAGGCTATATTATGGCGATGTAAAGATCCGTCCCGAAGTTCCAATGTATATGGAACAAAAATAGAATTTCCTGATCCTGACGTAAAAGACTTGCCTATAGAAATCAGGCTTGAACCCCTGAATTGTTCTTTATAAGCGACATCAGATACTTCGTGCATAATCACTTTATCGAGAATTGTTGTGTTCCAGTCTGCAAACGCACTTAGCACGGTACTTGCTGCTTCCTCCGCGCTAAGACCTTTTAATCCGGCAGGCTGATCTTCTGTCTCTACAAACTTCACACCATCAGGAAGCCGGCATATAGCATTGTCTTGATAGTCGTAATTTATAGATGTCATTTTGAGCACGACAATCTCCCTCTTTCCCGACATGACACTGACTGTTGCGCTCTTTAATCTTTTGGTATCAGCGTCAATCACATATCTGCGCACATTCTCTGACTCGGTGATGGAACTGTTCAGTAAATAGATATTGTCAAAATTCCCTTGTGCAGCAGCATAAACTGTAAGTATTATATCTGTTCCTGTCTTATTTATATGATATTCTGCTCCTCTATTTCTTACGCAGTTATCAAACTCGGAATTCAGTATTTCCCATGGTGACAGCAGATTCGCCAGATATCCCAATACATTCTCATTGTCGGTATCTTGAAGGTGAAACCCTAATTTCAAGGAAGGTATCCAAGTGTGAATGTCCCTTCCATTGCCGGTTGCCAAGCGTTCACCCTTGTCGATCCGCCATTGCATTGCCGAATCCGACTTGGCAATACAAATATGATGTGAGACAAAATCTGCATTTATATCCATATATCGGAAGTTCTCAATTGGACGTGTCCTTATCTCAACAATCATATCGATATTTTCAGTGTGAGAAAACGCCTCGATAGCCTCAGAAAGAACCTCCTTGGCAGATATCCCGGAGGGAAGAAATACAATTAGTAAAATAGCGGCAACAGCACTGCTTAGACTTATTCCGCCAAGCAGCCACGTGCGGGAGACCAGGCTTTTCTTTCCCCGGTCAAGCGCTCGCCGCACATTATGCCGAAGTTCAGCAGAAGCCGTTATGTCACGGCGAGGCTTCAACAATTCTCTTATTTCCTTGTAGTTATCCATGCTATGACATTTTTTATTTGTTAATGAATAGTTTCCGCAATCTTTCCATACCGGATTTATACCGTGACTTGGCTGTTGACTGAGGAATTGACAGAATTCTGCTGATTTCGACAAAAGATAAATTCTCAATCACATTCATTCTTATTATGTCTGCTTCTCGAGAAGGCAGGCAGCCGAGACATTCATTGATTCTATTGATTTCCTCTAAATCAAGTAGATCATCATCACTGTCTGCAATATCAATAGATTCCAAAGATATCTTCTGTCTGTCTTTATTCCGCATTTTATCCATACATATATTGTAAACTATACGAAACAGATAAGATCTTACACTTTCAGGTTGTAGCGCAGAGAGATCTCTGTCCAGGAATGTCAGAACGGCATCATACACGACATCCTCTGCCTCAATGCGATTTCCAAGGCGATAATATGCAAATCTCACAAGATAATCAAGGTTATCCTCTATTATCTTGTCAATGCTTTTACGTCTTATCTTCTTGAACATGGCAGGTACAACTTTTGAATTCTATCTAATAAGACGCAAACTTAACCAAAACGTCGAGCTTCAGGTGTTAAAAGACATTAAATCAGCATATCTTTCTCTTGATTGCTGCTTATATACAGGCTGCATAATATAGCATCTGCCAACCTGCACTTTTTAGATGATAATAAAGCCGGCTTGGCAAATCAAGTCGGCTTTAAAAATGCATAAAAATTACATTCTGCACTACTATGTGCTTTCAAATATACAACATATGTTGTCTAACCAATTATGAGATAATAACTAACATCACGATAATAGGGTCACCATAATCATCTAATAACGACTTTATTAGTCAAATGATTATTACTTATTAAATATATACCTCCTGATGGCAAAGTACAGCTTTTGCCACTGCTTAGAGTAGCTACACGCATACCTTGAATTGTAAAAATGCATAAGTCTGAGAATGAATTATTGGTGATTGTACGACCTGTAATCTCCACTGTAGCAAAAGATTGTGGGGCTTCTATGGAACTAAGATTTAAGAAATTAGACCATTCATTGGCATTTTTATAGTTCTCAATAGCTTCATCGGGTACAATGAGAGAGACTTGAGTATAAGCATCTTCATCAAACACAGGGGAGTCCAATTCTGGGGGTGTAATCGCCTCAATATCTATCTGATTTAAAGAACGACATGATTTGAAGGAATCATAACCGATGCTCTGAAGAGTTGAGGGAAGCTTAACAATTGATAATTTATCACATTCTGCAAACACCATTCCACCGATTTTCTGCAGGCCTTCAGGAAGAATAATCTCACGAAGCTCAATACATGCAGCAAAAGCATAGTCATCTACATAAGTCAAGGAAGAAGGCAATACGACTTCAAGTAGGTTATCACAGTTTGTACAAAATCCATATGGTATTATCTTCACACCTTCCGGCACTTCAAGATGGGTTAAAGCATTGCATCTTGTAAAAGTATTTAAGCCCATATATCGGATGTTATCAGGAATCCGGATTTCCTTTAAGCTACAACACCATGTGAAACAATAATCCCCGAAATAGCTCACGGAAGCAGGTATATTGATCTCTTCAAGGCCCTGACAATCCTGAAACATTCCATAACCGATAGCGGTAAATGTCTTAGGCAAAGTTACTTTCTTCAGTGCCATACATCCTTGAAACACTCGCATCTCCTCCACTGCTCGGAGAGATCTGGGAAGCGATATTTCTTTCAGGCTCTCACAATGATAAAATGCTTCTTCTCCAAGAAATACAAGGCCCTCAGGGAAATTGATTTCTGCAAGTGACATACATTCATAAAATGCCATTTTCTCTATTATTCTTACGGAAGAAGGCAACGCTACAGCAGTCAATTTATTACATTTATAAAATGCAGCATAGTGTATATTGCTTACTCCACTCGGCACATCATAATCCCCTTCAAGCCCATTAGGATACATCAATAAAGTATCTTTAGCTTTATTAAATAGAATTCCGTCAATACTCTCATAGGCAGTGTTTTCCGAATCGACAATTATTTTTTTTAGATTTATACAGGCCAAAAATGCCTCATCATCTATTTTATTAACAGATGCTGGAATATATATTTCTGTCAGGGAATCACAACCGAAGAACGCAGCCGAGCCGATGTGAGTCAGCGCTTCGGGGAGCACTATCTCTGTAAGAGATGAGCAATTGGCAAAAAGGCAGTCAGGCAGGTCGGTGAGGTTACTGGGCAGAGTCGCTGATTTAAGGCTGGAACAGCCATAAAATATATACGCTCCGTAGGAGACAACCGTTTCAGGAATAATGACTTCTGTTATTGATATGCAATCCTGAAAGGCATTATCATTAATTTCTGTCACCTTACCGAGATTGATTGATGAAAGTCCGGAGCATCCTCTAAATGCCCCCGCTGCAATGCTTAAAGTTTTGTCAGGGCAGGTGAATTCTCCTCTAAAACTTTGAGGACACAATATCAGCTCGCTTTTATCTGCATTGAATAATACACCATTGATTGAACTATAACAGGCATTTCCTTCAGCTACATTAAAGCTTGATAAGGAAGAGCACTTATTAAACGCAGCATATCCGATTGTTGTCAGGGTGGAGGGTAGATTTACGATCGCAAGTGCAGTACAGTTATCAAAAGCGTAGCTTTGAATTGTATGTAACCCTTCAGGACATGTCAACTCAGTGAGCGATATACAATTCTCAAAGCAATTGTAGCCTATGGATTGAAGCCCCTGGCCTAACGTGACAGAGCTTAGAGAGGTGCAATCGCCGAACACACCGAAGCCAAATTCGCTCACAGCATCAGGAATCTCTATGCTCCTAAGCGATGTACAAGCGCTGAAGGCGGCGTCCTGAATGAGGCTTACGGAAGAAGGAAGATTTATCTCCTCTAAAGAGGAACAACCCATGAAGCACTTCCTATCAAGCGTAGTAACGCTTGAGGGAAGCCTTACTTCCGTGATGGCTTCATTGCCTTTGAAGGCATTTTCTCCGATCTCAGTCACGGAGTACTGCACATTTCCGTCATATACGCATTGTGGCACATTGATATTGCCTGAGGCACTGGGCGTAGAGGCTACTCGGCATGTGAAATCTTCTTCAGATATCACCTCATAGTTCAACCCCTCATATGTAAATGAGGGTGTACTATAGCTGTATAGGCTTAAGCCTAACATCATTCCAAAGAGAATGAGTAAACGATAGTAGTTCATAGCGAGAATGTTTTGAGTTAATTTATACGTATATCATTGTAAAACTCCCGGGTAATGCCTTACTTTCATACGATTAACGCAAAATTAGTTACCCCATGACCTAATTACAAATAAATTCCTACTTCAATATGACTTGAAAACCTTAAATGAGTATACTCAAAAGCTACTCATTAATCTATAACAATCTATATATAAGCAATATATAAGTACACATGGAGTGTCTGGCCACTCATGTCAGTGCTATATGATTAGCGCAATATTATAACATTGACAGTAAGAATTCTTTTACAGACGTGTCAGCTGGCACATTCAGCTTTTTATACATTCGATACTTTGTATTCTCCACTGTGCGAACTGATGTATTACGGATTATTGCTATCTCCTTATTGCTTGTATCCATCAGAATGAATGCACACATGGCAATCTCGCTTTTCGTAAGTGTGGGAAACGATTTTAAAAGAGGAGCTTTTATTCTGAGACACAGCCTATTATATGTATCAGAAGCATCTCCTTCTTCAGTTGTTATTATTCCGATCTGATTAAGAACAGTTATAATTTGCTCAATTCGCTTATCTGAGTTAGCACTATTTATAGAATTGCGGACAATGTTATTGATTTCAACCAGTGCTTTCTCTGCTTTTCCTATTACAGTAACGTATTCGTTCAGTTCTCTACGTTTATCTTCCAGCTTAACTTCATAGTGGCTTATATCCTTTTCATAGCTCTTACGATGAAATCTTATCTTACTTGAGAGTAATTCTATCAATGCACTCTTTTTCCGATTTTTAATTATCACCATCAAGATAAATAATAGAAGAATCAAGATTAAGACACCAGCTATAATAATTACAATATTATGTGTCCTATTCTCAATATCAAGCCTGTCAATACTGGCAAGCAACTTGTACCTCTCTTGCTCATTGGCAAGTTTCATAATCTGTCGTATATTGTCTACTGATAGAATCGAATCATTAATCTCTATTGCTTGTCTTAAGCACTTATATCCATCTGCATAATTTCCTATGCTATAAAAAATATCAGCCTCTACTCTTAGAAGGGCGCTCCTCAAGTGATGAATATCCTGAACAGCCAGAAGCCGCTTGCAGGCCGCTATCACCTCTACGGCCTCTCCAAATCTGTTTTCTTGACATAGCAATAAGGCATAATTAAACAGGGCCACTGATTTAAGATAATGCGAACTTGACATCTGCTCTATTTTTCGAAAACATTCTTCGGCAAATTTATTATCTCCAAGAAGTACATAGATCAATCCTTTATCTGATATAACGGCAATATTCTGTTCCACACTTGAAGCATAACGCTCTGCTGCCTTGATAAGAGGGAATGCGGCCTGATAATCTTTCGCTTCTATAAGTAACGCTGCTTTATTTATATTAAGCTTAAGTACATGACAAAAATTTGAAAACATCGAATTTTGGGGTATAAGTCGGACG
>CAJTTA010000021.1 GCA_910579305.1 uncultured Muribaculaceae bacterium | reverse complement strand
TTCTTTTTCTATCCCCCACCCATCCCCCGGGGGCCAACACACACTCCCTCCCTCAGCCCACATTCCCTAAGCTAAACATTCCCTAAGGACACACCGCCGCAGTGCTCTCAGCCCGCTTCCCTCACGCATCCCACATTCCCTCAGTCCGCGGCACTCTCAGCCACACAGCCGGTTTCCCTCAGCCTACCGCGCCACTCTCAACCGCACGCTCGCTTCTTTCGGTCTACTGCGGAACTCTCAGCCACACAGCCCACATTTCCTAAGGACACGCCGCCAGCAGCGCTCTCAGCCCACGCGGCGCTCTCAGCCCGTTTCCCTCACGCATCCCACATTCCCTCAGTCCGCGGCACTCTCAGCCACACAGCCGGTTTCCCTCAGCCTACCGCGCCACTCTCAACCGCACGCTCGCTTCTCTCGGTCTACTGTGGAACTCTCAGCCGCACAGCCACATTCCTCAGCCTCCCCGCAGCCCGCACTGCCACTCTCAGCATCCTGTCTGACTATATTCCGCTTGCTTGGGTCTCTGTCTAATCCCTCGGCCTGCGCTGCTACCCCCTCGGAACCCTGCGCTGTCTCCGTCTCTGCCTGCTTCTGTCTGACTCTATTCTGCTTGCTTGTATCTTCTATTTCCCTCAGCACTTTCAGGCGCGCGGCTGCTTCTCTCGGTCTATTGCAGCACTCTCAGCCACGCAGTGACATTCTCTCTGCCTCCCCTCGGCCTGCGCTGCGACCTCGGAGCCATGCGCTGTCTCCGTCTCTGCCTGCTTCTGTCTGTCTGCTTCCAGCTCTCTTGTATCTCATTCTGCCTCCCTGAGCATGCTCGCTTCTTTCGGCCTACTGCGGAACTCTCAGTCACACAGCCACATTCTCTCAGCCTCCCGCAGCCCGCACTGCCACTCTCAGCATCCTGTCTGACTCTATTCTGCTTGCTTGTATCTTATTCTGCTTTCCTCAGAACTCTCAGCCTCCCTTGGCATCCTGAGCTGTGTCTCTCTGCCCGATTTCGGTTGTCTGCGGTCAGCAATCTTGTATCTCATTCTAATTCCCTAAGCACTTTCAGTCTCCCTCAGCGCTCACTGTCTTCCGCAGAACCTTGTCTGCCTCGCTCTACATCACGTCTGTCTCAACCCTGCTCTCTTGGGGATCCGTTAGTTGGCTCTGTGTGCACCTGCTTGGCGTGGCTGTTAGATGGAGAGGCTTTTTGGGGGCAGGGGGTGATTCACTGTGAATCACTTTGAATCGCTGTAAGGCGCAGATTATGAGTGTGTTGTGAGGGCGATTCGGTGATTCATGATTCAGAGCCCCTATGGGGTGAATCAGTTTGAATCACTCTCTTGTGGGCGGCGGAGTCTTGTGATGCCGTCAGTAGTGTCGGAGCTTTGAGGGTGTGAGGGTGCGAGAAGGGGGTGTGAGAAAGGGGAGCGAGAAAGGGGAGCGAGAAGGGGGGGCGTGTGGTAAATGTCGTTCAAAAGCATTGTGTTACGAGGGCAATTGATTAATTTTGCGGGCCGGTTCATTTGCCGGCGGGATCAGTAGATGAGACATAAGGAACGCAGGTTTGTGATGAAGCGCTTCAGTGTGAAGCATGATCTGAGCGCGATGAAGGTGGGCGAGGATGCGCTGTTGCTTGGCGCATGGGCCGCTGTGCCGTCAGATGAAAGCGAGGGGAGAGAGAGGCGTGTGCTTGACGTGGGGTGTGGCTGTGGCGTCATATCGCTCATGCTTGCGCAGAGGAGTGGCCCCGGGGTTAAGGTGGAGGCTGTAGATGTGGATGTGTTTGCAGTCATCGAGGCCAAAGAGAATTTCGCGGCGAGCGCGTGGGCGGGCAGGCTTCATGCGAGCCGTTGTGATTTTGCGGCAGTTGAGGGGAAATTTTCCCATATTGTCTCCAATCCGCCCTATTTCAGTTCGGGAGTGAGGGATAGGGAGAGTGCGCGGGAAGTGGCGAGGCAGGCAGATGCGCTGTCGCCGGCCACCCTGGTGTCGCATGGGGCCTCATTGCTTGAGGAGGGGGGATGTCTGTCGTTGATATGTCCGCCCGAGTGGTTTGGTGAGCTGGAGCGCAGGGCCGGGGCAGAGGGAATGAGACTGAGCAGATATTGTGAGGTGCGCACTCATGAGTCGTCGCCGGTCAAGAGGCTGTTGCTTGAGTACAGAAAGAGCGAGGAGGCATGGGCGGCCGAGGTGTCGGAGCTGGTCACCCATACCCCGGGAGGGGGGTATACGCAGGCGTACAGGGCGCTTACGAGTGATTTCCATATCAGGTAGTCATGCCCGGTGTGCGGGGCCGCATAGGGGGAGGAGAAGGGGCGCTTAACGGTTTTTAAGACAGGGCGGGTAATATTTCGGGTGCGAGAAGCGTTATATAAGTCAGTATAACCCAGGAAAGGAGAATGTGATATGTCGGTGGTACTGTTGATAATGGCGTTGTTGCTCTTTGCCGGGGCGATTGTGCTGCTGTTTGAGCGCGAAGTTCTTGCGCCGGCCGCATCGCTTCTCGGTCTCACGGCCGTATATTTCTCCGGCCTGCTGCCCCTGAGTCCCAACATGCTCATCACCTGGCTGGCCCTCACCGTGATTGTGATGGGCGTGAGCTACATGCAGCCGGCTGCGCTCATGGCTCAGCGTCGGGGAGTGGGCTATATGCTTGGCGGGGCGCTTGCGGGGATGGCCGTGGGAGTCATGGCAGTCTCTCAGTCGGTGTCCCACGAAGTGTCGCATGCGGTGCTCACCGTGCCGCTCACCGTGTGGTATGCCTCACTGGTAGCGGGCGCGCTTATAGGGATCTTCCTTAGTTTTCTGCTTTACACCCGATCGCCCGGGGGCAGAGACGTGGGCATGTCGTCGGGCAGGTTTTTCACATATGTAGCGGCCAAGGGCTTTCCTCTTGCCATAGCCATGATCCAGCCCGGCCTTGTGCTGATGCTGTGGCTCCTTACGCGAGGCTGAGGCATGTAATTCAGCGTATTCAGTAAAAAAAAACAAAACAGATAATTATGAATAAGATCATCATATCAGTCATCATGCTTCTGCTTCTTGCCGGGGCATCGTATTCCGCCTCGGCTCAGAAGAAGCTCAAGACGGAGCGTCCGGATCTTGAGCAGATACGCAAGGCCACGCTTGATCCCGAGAGCAAGTTCTATTATCCCAAGCTTGTGAGGCTCTATGAGCGCAACGACACAACTATGACTCCGGAGCAGTATCGCTATTATTACTTCGGGGCTATGTATCAGGAGGATTACAACCCTTACCGCAAGAGTGCGTATGTAGACAAGACCGACTCGCTCCTCTCTCTCAGCCGCACAGCGGTGGAGAGGCGCGACAGCACGTTTGAGGAGCTAAAGAAGCGCAAGACAGCCCCCTTTGAGCTCAAGCGGAAATATGATGAGATCGCGACCCACTCCCTGCGCGAGCAGCGCGAGATAATAAGCAACGCAGAGATGGCGCTGCAGGACAATCCCTTTGATCTTCAGAGCATGTACATGCTCACGCGTCTCTTCAAGGACATGAAGAAAGATATGTCGGCGCGCATATGGGATTATCGCCTTGAGAATATCCTGGGGGCCATAGTCTCCTCAGGCACGGGCAAGGATAAGGATAACCCCTGGTATGTGATAAGCCCTGATCACGAGTATTTTCTCCTTGAGGTGCTCGGCTACGACGTGACTGATTATGAATTCATTGAGCCGGGCTTCGACTATCTGAAGGTGGCGCCCATCGATGAGAAGCGCCGCGGCAGTCCCAACCTTCCGGCAGGCTTCTACTTTGATGTGCAGACTCCCATCAGGCAGTATTCCATAAAGTATCCCGACTCGGGAGAGGAGATACAGGTGGAAGAGGAAGTCACGCTGCAATAAGAGATTTTTAGCATAAAAAAAACCGGAGAGCAAGCGCTACCCTCCGAGAAGAGATACAAATTTTTATACATATATATATTCCTATGACACAGAAAGAAAAAGTAGGCCCCGGCAAGTTCGTGGCGTATGCTTACAAGCTCTATAACGACAAGACAGGCGATCTTCTCTTTGAGGCCAAGGCTGATGCCCCCGACGTGATGGTATACGGCGTGAGCCAGGAAGTAGTGCCCGGTCTTATAGCTGCTATGAAGGATCTCGGCAAGAGCGAGAAATTTTCGGTGACACTTCCCCCCGAGGCAGCCTTCGGCGAGCGTTATGATGAAAACGTAGTGGAGCTTGAGAAAGAGATCTTCATGCGTGAAGGCGAGCTTGTGGAGGATGTGAAGGTGGGCGCCGAGTTGCCTATGATGACCCAGGAGGGCTTCATGATCAAGGGCAAAGTGCTCGATATCACTCCCTCTCATGTGAAGATGGATTTCAATCATCCCTTTGCCGGACTCACCGTGCGTTTCGACGGCGAGATAGTGGAGGTGCGCGACGCCACACCCGAGGAGCTTACGCCCGTACATTCCTGCGGCTGCGGCTGCCACCATGGCGACGGTGACTGCGGCGGTGACTGCGACTGCGGTTCGCATACTCACAATGGCGACTGCGGCTGTGGCTCAGACAGCCATTGCGGTTGTGGCGGACATTGATCCCCTCTATATAAGATAACGGATCCCCGGTTTCCCCCGGGTGTTCCGTCCCGATTCCTGCAGGTGACTCTACCATGACTCGCCTGCAGATTTTTTATGTCTGCCGAGTCTCACCCCGATCACCCCGATGCAGCCTCACATGAGCGTGATTCAGTGATTCACCCCATAGGGGGGCTGAATCATGAATCACCGAATCACCCGTGCAATGTATTGAGAATTAATTGTTTACAGAGATTTCAGGTGATTCATAGTGAATCACTTATGCATTTACACTGCATATTATGCTACTAAATACTTATATATTTAATAATATATGTATATTATAATATATACATAAGTATATAGAGATCTGTAGGGAGGAATCAGGTGAGACTCAGGTGATTCACAGTGAATCACTTGTAATCACTGTAAGATGCAGAGTATAAGTGTGTTACGAGCCTGATTCAGTGATTCATGATTCAGCCTCCCCTAAGGGATGAATCACTTGAATCACCTATAGGGGCAATCGCTGCAAGAAGTTATTCAGAGAGTGAGGATGATTCATTGATTCAGTGATTCACCCTATAGGGGGGATGAATCATGAATCACTGAATCACCCTTGCAACATACAGATAATTAATTATTTACGAGAATCTAGGGTGATTCACAGTGAATCACTTATGCAATAAGAGTAAATATATATAATATAAAATACTTATATATTTAATAATATATGTATATTATAATATATAAATAAGTAAGAGAGGTGTATAGGGAGGAATCAGGGGAGGACTCAGGTGATTCACAGTGAATCACTTGTGATCACTGTAATATACAGAGTATAAGCGTGTTACGAGACTGATTCAGTGATTCATGATTCAGCCCCCCTATGGGATGAATCACTTGAATCACCCCCTCTCACACTGTAGCTACCGCAAGAAGCCACACAAGTGATTCAGAGTGATTCATCCCTACCGGGGGTGAATCATGAATCACTGAATCACCCGCGCAATGTGTTGAGAATTAGGTAATTACGGGCGTTTTAGGTGATTCACCGTGAATCACCTGAGTCAAGCCTCGAAGCAGAGAAAGAGGGGGCAGGGCAGAGAGCGTAGAAAAAAAGACTTGAGGAGCATCACCCGAAAGTGTGCCCCTCAAGCGAAAGCGATGAAAAGTCATCGGGCCGCGGCATCAGTTGCGATTGCCGAAGATGCGCAGCAGATAGAGGAAGAGATTGATGAAATCGAGATAGAGATTGAGCGCCCCCATTGTAGCGAGCTTATCGGTGAGCTCAGGCGCGAGATTGGACTGAGCCATCTTCTTCACATACTGAGTATCCCAGGCGGTGAGGCCGGTGAAGAGGAGCACGCCCACTATGGATATTATCCATTCGAAAGAGTCAGATTTCATGAAGATATTCACCACAGAGGCTATTATGAGGCCGAAGAGGGCCATGTAGCAGTAAGTGCCGAGCTTAGAGAGGTCGCTCTTGGTGAAATAGCCGAAGAGGCTCATTGCGCCGAACACACCTGCAGTGATGAAGAATGTGTAGGTGATGGAACCTATGTCGTATACCAGGAAAATTGAGCCGAGCGAGGTACCCATCAGAGCGGCGAAGAGGCAGAAGAGGAGCAGGCATGTGGTGGAGCTCATCTTCATGAGGCGCGCGGGGATCACGAAAGCCATCACGATCATGGCGATGAACATGCCCCAGTATACGAGCGGATTGCCATAGATAAGCGTTATGGCCGCCGGAGAAGAGGCCACTCCCAGGGCGCAGAATGCCGAGATGAGCAGGCCTATGAACATGCGCACGTATACTTTGCGCATCACAGCCGATACCTGATTGGCCACCTGACCGGTGAAGTCGCCGCCGTAGTAGCGTGGCGGCTGTTGAGATTTGTTCTGATAATCCATGTCTATTCTTTATTAGTGAGTTGATGAATATATATATTAAGAGTAACGGGCCGGCATGCCCATATGTTGTGCAGGCTCACATGCGCGAGGGCATCTCCATTCCGAGCAGGCCTGCAGCACCGCGCAGCGTGCGGGCCACAGTGGAAGAGAGCAGCAGCCTCCAAGCGCGCACCTCCTCATTCTCTTCCCTGAGGATGGGGCAGTCATGATAGAACTGATTGTAGAGCTTGGCCAGGTCATAGGCATAGTTGGCAATGAGAGCGGGAGAGAAAGCCCTTGCGGCTTCGGCCACAACCTGAGGGAAATCGGCCAGTCGCTGAATGAGCGAGATCTCTTTCGGGCCGGGTGTGGGGAGGCTTCCCCCCTCGGCACCCGCAGGGACTGCAGCGCCCTCCTGCACACCCGCCTTGCGTAGCAGCGAGCATATGCGGGCGTGGGTGTACTGCAGGAAGGGGCCCGTATTGCCGTTGAAGTCGATGGATTCCTTGGGGTTGAAGAGCATGTTCTTCTTGGGGTCAACCTTGAGCAGGAAGTATTTAAGCGCGCCCATGCCCACCATCCGGGCCGTGTCGGCGGCCTCCTCGGGCGACATCGAGTCGAAGCGCCCCTCGGCAGCCTCGGCGGCCGTGCGGGTCATCTCATCCATGAGGTCGTCGGCATCCACCACGGTGCCCTCGCGGCTCTTCATCTTCCCCTCGGGGAGCTCCACCATGCCATAGGAGAAATGCACGAGATCCTTGCCCCACTTGAAGCCGAGGCGGTCGAGCAGCAGAGAGAGCACCTGGAAGTGATAGTTCTGCTCATTGCCCACGACATAGACCATGTGGTCGATGGGATAGTCGCGGAAGCGGAGCTTGGCCGTGCCTATATCCTGCGTCATATAGACCGACGTGCCGTCGGCGCGCAGCAGCAGCTTATGGTCGAGCCCCTCGCCGGTGAGGTCGGCCCACACGGAGCCATCTTCCCTGCGATACATCTTGCCCTGCTCAAGGCCCTTGAGCACCAGCTCCTTGCCCTCAAGATACGTGTCGCTCTCATAGTAGATCTTGTCGAAGTCCACGCCGAGCCGCTTATAGGTCTCATCGAAACCGGCATACACCCAAGAGTTCATGGTCTTCCAGAGCTCCCTCACCTCAGGATCGCCCTGCTCCCAGCGGCGCAGCATATCGCGGGCCTCGGCCATGAGCTGCGACCTGGCGGCGGCCTCCTCCTCAGAGATGCCGTCGCGCTCCATGATCTCGGCAATCTCGCGGCGGTAATGCTTGTCGAAGGCCACATAGAAGTCACCTATGAGGTGGTCGCCCTTCTTGCCGGAGCTCTGCGGCGTGGCCCCGTCGCCCCACTTCTGCCAGGCGAGCATGGACTTGCATATGTGTATGCCGCGGTCATTCACTATATTGGTCTTCACCACCCTGTATCCGTTGGCCTTGAGAATCTGCGCCACGGAGTATCCGAGCAGATTGTTTCTCACATGCCCCAGATGCAGAGGCTTATTGGTGTTGGGGGAAGAATACTCCACCATGTATAGCTCACTCTGCTCCGAGGGGGCCTTGAATCCCCAGTCCTGCCTGTCGGCTATGTCGATGAGCACCCCGGCCCAGAAAGCGGGGTCTACGGAAATGTTCAGAAAGCCCTTGGCCACATTGAATTTCTGCACGGCCGGCTCATCCTCCACCAGCCGCCTTCCTATCTCGGCGGCAGTCTCCTCGGGGCTCTTGCGGGAAGCGCGCAGGAATGGAAACACCACCACCGTGAAGTTGCCCTCAAATTCCTTTCTGGTGGCCTGCACCTGCACCTTGTCGGCAGCTAAATCAGTGCCGTAAAGCGTGTTGACAGCCTTGGCCGTGGCTTCGGCTATGATTTTGTCGATTTGCATTCTTGAAACACATTTATTTTAACTGACAAAGGTAATGAAAAATCCCGTGAAATGCAAATCTTCCTCACGCTCCGCCTCCTGACCGGCATGTGAGTGTGCCGGCAATATTTGCAGGAGAGTGTAATTTTTGCTAACTTTGCGGGAGAATCAATAATAATTGTGATTTTGGATACAGACCCTCTTCCAAGCACGCCGCTCTCGGCGGCTCTTACTTTGATCATGGCCATGGCCGACTCCGTGGCATCCGTGTCTCTCCATGCTCCCGCCTCGTGGGCAAGCTGGACAGTGATAGTGGCCGTGGCCGGGCTCTGCCTGTGCCTGTCGGCATTCGTGAGCGGATCAGAGATAGCCTTCTTCGGCATCTCGGGCGATGAGGCCGACCGGCTCATGGATCCCGAGGATGAGGATGACGTCACGCCGGCAGAGAAGAACGCCGGCTTCCTCCTGCGGCATTCGGAGCAATTGCTGGCCACGATACTTGTGGCCAACAATCTGGCCAACATCACGATGGTGGTGCTCCTCTCGTTTGCTATAAATCAGACGGTCACGTTCCATTCCCCCCTGCTGAATTTCCTCATGCAGACCGTGCTGCTCACCTTCATCCTCCTGCTCTGCGGCGAAATATGCCCCAAGCTCGTGGCACGCGGACGCTCTCTGAAATGGGTGCTCTCCACATCTGCAGCCGTGAGAATGCTCTACTCCATGCTCTCCCCCGTGGCCTCGCTCATGGTCAAAGGCTCGGGAGTGGTGCACCGGATGGTGGCCAAGAAGCACGAGACCCTCTCGGCAGGCGACCTCTCACAGGCCCTCGAGATAAGCGACGTGAAGAGCGGCCAGGAGAAAGACATTCTTGAAGGAATACTCTCTTTCGGCGAGAAGAACGCGGCCGACATAATGGTGTCGCGCGTGGATATAACCGACATAGAATGTCATGCCTCTTTCCCCGAAGTGGTGCAGACGATACTCTCCACAGGTTATAGCCGAATACCCGTCTACGACACTACCCAGGATAACATCAAGGGCATACTCTACTCCAAGGACTTGCTCCCCTACATAGGCGAGCGCCGGGATGACTTCCGCTGGCAGGACTTGCTGCGCCCGCCATACTTCGTGCCCGAAAGCCGCATGATCGACGACCTGATGGAAGACTTCCGCAACAGGAAGATACACATAGCCGTAGTGGTGGATGAATATGGCGGCACCCTCGGCATAGTCACCCTTGAGGATATACTTGAGGAGATAGTGGGGGATATAGATGATGAGTATGATGAGGATAACAAGCTATACACACGCCTCTCCGACGACACATATATGTTTGACGCCAAGATTCCTCTCACCGACTTCTGCCGCGTGACAGGTGTGGACGACGCGGAGTTCGGCGACCTCTGCGACGACGCCGAGACGCTGGCCGGACTCCTGCTCGCACTCAAGGGCGACTTCCCGGCCAAGAAGGAATCGCTCATCATAGGAAGATGCCGATTTCTGGTGCTCGACATAAGAAAACACCGCATAATGTCGGTGCGCTGCAACGTAATGCCCAAAAACGAAGACGATACCGAAGACTGATGGAGACTACCTTTACCTACGAACGACTCCGTACCCCGATCGGAGTGAAGGCCGAGCACATAAGCGGCGGAGAGCAATATGGCCCGCGGGCCTGGCGCCTCATGGCCGGGCAGGTATATGCCGAGAACGGCGCCGAGTCCTACCGCGTGATAGACCATCTGCCCTCGGGAGCGCCGATGCTCGCCGATGAGCCGTGCCGCATCTCCGTAACCCATGCGGGGCATATGCTCGTGGTGGCCACACTCCCTCCCGCACCACACGCCGATCTTGAGGAATTCAGCGAGACAACCGCCCTGGGCGTAGATGCCGAGAGGCTCGACCGCACGCAAGTGCTCAAGGTGAGGGAGCGCTTCCTGCAGCCGGCTGAGACAGAGCTGATACCGACCGGCGACCTGAAAGCCCACATCATGGCATGGACTGCCAAGGAGGCCATATATAAGGCCATGCTCACACCCGGCCTCGACTTCCGTGACGCCATAACGCTCCGCTCCCTCCCCTCACTCGCCGGCAGTCTCGGCCACGCCGAGGCCCGGAGACCCTCAGGAGAGAAAGTGGAATTCCTGCTGTGTGCCTATGAATATGACGGCCATGCAGTGACCCTCGCCATAACCCCCTCTACCATTACCTTCACCGGGCAGAGAGCGGCAGAATAACCGCGACACCGAAGCCGGCGACCTCATGGGAGGGAGCCTCCCTCACTGGATGGTGAGAGTGCAGCCTCCGGAATGGGAGCCATGCATATAAGTCCCGGAAAACGTCCCGCTTCCCTTGGGCGCCGTCACATCGATCTTGAGAGCCTTGCCGGCGACCTGCCCCTTGAGATAGAGCACCGACCCGTCGTTGGAGAGAACTACGGTGGACACCCCTGCCTGCTTGCCATTGCCATGGGCCTCATAAGTGGCATTGCTCACCCTGCCCGTGGCCGAAGAATAATCCATCGTGACGGTGAACCCATACTTGGAACCCTCATAGCTGAACGAGCCCACAAGCACGTTATGCCCCTCCCTCCAAGGAGTGCCGGCCTTGTTGGCCACCCTGGGGCCGTCGGCAGGGCGATGCTCATATGCCCCGGCCTCTTCGGCGGGAATGTCGGTCTCGACCGGCTCCTCGGCCGGCGTCGCCTCTTTCATGTCATAGGCATATTTCATGTCGGGATCGGCCTTGTCGCTCTTCCCCGAAAGAAATACATAGGTGACGGCTCCTGCCCCGAGCAGAAGCAGAACTCCCCCTATGATCCATATCACAAGAGTGGATTTCTTTTCCTTGCGGGTGCCGTAATCATAATCCGAGGGATTGATCATGCGCGTGGATTGCGAGTCATGAAGCCCGGAGGCACGGCGCTGATCAGGCTGAGAGGAATTGCGGCAGGGCATGATGTCGTGTTCATTAATGTCAGGAGGTGTTGTCATGATTCTATATGGTTATGATGTTATGAATTAGAAACGGAGGAAAACCGTCAGGCAAAATTAAGAAAAAAAACTCATTTGGCCTTGCCGGAGACACAGATTTTGCCCTGTGGGCATAAATTACTAATTTTGCAGCCTCCAAACAGCTTTTAATCCATATGTCAGCCATCATCTCATCCGGCGCTTTGCGGCGTCGTTCATTCTTTACAGCCTACAAGGAATTGCTCAAGCTCGGAGTGCCCGTGCTGCTTGCCCAGCTGGGCAACATCATAGTGGGACAGGCCGACACCATGATGGTGGGAGCCTACGGCACCAATGAGCTTGCCGCAGCCGCCTTTGTCAACAATATACTGCTCGTCCCCTTCGTGATGATCATGGGCTTCGCCTCCGGAGTCACACCACTGGTGGGAGCACTCTTCGGCGCCGGAAAGCCGGGCGACGTGGGACGCATGCTCCGCGTGGGCCTGCAGCTCAACCTGGGCCTGAGCACACTCATGGTGCTCGCCATGGGCGTCATGTACTTCTTCCTCGACAGGATGGGGCAGGATCCCGTGCTGCTGCCGCTCATACGCCCTTACTATCTCATAGTGCTCGGATCAATGTTCATAGGAGGCATCTTCTTCCCATGCATGCAGATGTGCAACGGAGTGACCGACACGGCCACCCCCATGTGGATCATCATAGGCACCAACGTGCTCAACATCACAGGCAATTACCTGCTTATCTTCGGCAAGTTCGGAGCACCCGAATGGGGCCTCACGGGAGCCGGCCTCAGCACCCTCTTCGCGCGCGTGATGAGCGTCGTGGTCTTCATCTCGGTCATACTCATGGCCGGGCGTTACCGCCCCTACCGCACAGGCCTGCTGCAAGGCCGGGGGCTGGGCCCCATGCGCCGCAAGCTCTTCGCCACATCATGGCCCGTCATGGTGCAGGCCGGAGTAGAGACCCTGCTATGGTCAGTGGGCGCAGTGATGTGCGGCTGGTTCTCAAAGCAGCAGCTTGCCGGCTATCAGGTGGTCGTATCCATAAGCCAGCTCGGATTCATGACCTATATGAGCTTCTGCACGGCAGTATCCATACGCGTGGCCAACTATGCCGGCACCCGCGACATCGACGGGATGAGACGCGTCACCCTCGCAGGCCTGCACCTCTCCCTGATGCTGGCCACAGGCGCCTCACTGCTCTTCCTCGCCGCAGGCGACAGCCTGCTCCACATGTTCACCCCCGACCCCCTCGTGATACACGTGGGAGAAGCACTCATCCTCCCCCTGATCATCTATCAGTATGCCGATGCGATACAGATGCTATATGCCAACGCCCTGCGAGGCACAGGCCACGTGATGCCGCTGGTGTGGATCTCATTCATATGCTACGTCCTGCTCGGCATAGGCTCCATGTATCTCCTGGCAAAAGAGGCCGGGCTCATGAGCAAAGGGGTGTTCTACAGCTTCTGCGTCGCACTCTTCGTGGCCGCATGGCTCATGCGCAGAGCATTCATGAAAGAGCTCGGAGTGGAACAACTGGCGAAAAAACAGGTCAAAAACTCAGATTATTAGTCTATGTGAGAACTTTTGCATAGCTTTGCATGTATTAACATAGAATAACCCCCGGAGACCACATGCGCTCACCGGGTAAGCTCTACTAATATATAGTGAAAGTCATGCGAAAATATAATCTGCCGCTACTCCTTATGCTCGCTCCATTAGCTCTCGGAGCGCAGACCACAGTGAGCATAGACTCATGCCGGAATCTCGCCCTGCGCCACAACAAGGCTATAGCAGTGGCCGATCAGAACATCGTAGGCGCAGGATACCTCAAGAAAGCTGCCGCCTCAGCCTACCTGCCGGGCATAGATTTTGCCGCGACCTACATGTATAACCAGCACAAGATAGCGCTGCTCGGCGAGGATGCCAAGCTGCCTACCATGAGCTTCGACCCCTCAAAGGGAACATATAAATATAACATACTCACCAACCCCGAGACAGGTGCCCCCATCCTCGACCCCAATACGGGAAGCCCAATACCCACTCAGGTGGCAGTGATACCCAAGGAGGCCATGACATATGACGTGCACAACGTAGTGGCAGGCGCCATAACTCTGACACAGCCGGTGTACATGGGCGGCTCCATACGCGCCATGAACGAGATCACCCGATATGCGGAAAATCTTGCCGTGAGCATGCGCAACTCCGCCGTGCAGGACGTGATATACAGCGTGGACGAGGCATACTGGACTGTGGTCTCCATGGTGCAGAAAAGGCGTCTGGCCCAGGGATATGCCGGCCTCCTCGACTCACTTTACTACAGCGTCACACAGATGTATGACCAGGGAGTCGTCACCAGGAGCGACGTGCTCAGTGTGGAAGTGAAGCGCAATCAGGCCCGGGTGACTCTCACGAAAGCCGACAACGGCCTGTCACTCGCTCGCATGGCGCTCGCACAGGTATGCGGAGTGCCCGTCAATACGCCTATGAGACTGAGCGATGAGGAGCTGCAGCCTGCTGACGCCTCTGCTCCCGCTCCACCACAGACCGACATGAATCAGGTATATGCGCGCCGCCAGGATCTCGCCTCGCTGCGCACAGGCATAAAGATATTCGAACAGAAAGAGCGCCTCGCGCGAGCGGCAATGCTCCCTAAACTCGGGATCGTGGCAAGCTGGTCTTTCTCTAACCCCAACACGATTGACGGATTCGAGAAACGCTTCGGAGGAGGATTCTCCGTGGGTGCTGTCCTGCAGGTGCCGATATGGCACTGGGGAGGAAATCTCAACAAGCTCCGCGCAGCACAAGCAGAGACGGCCGCCCGGCGTCTCGCCCTTGAAGATGCCGAGACAATGGTGGATCTCCAGGTGAGCCAGGCGAGATTCCGCTATGATGAGGCTCTCAAGACCCTCGGCATGACACGATCCAACCTTGCCTCTGCCGATGAAAACCTGCGGAATGCGGAATACGGCTTCAGGGAAGGAGTGCTCACATGCGATGACGTGACTGCCGCGCAGACAGCGTGGCTGCAGGCCCACAGCGAAGAGATAGATGCCGCGATAGGAGTGCAGCTGTGCCGGGTATATCTCGGAAAGGTGCTCGGCCTCATGCAATACTGAAATGCAGTGACAAGCGATAAAAAAATCAACAACACAACATAAGTAGCCATAAAGAAATTCCCAAAAAAGATGACCATGGAAGAATCAACTCTAAAGAAAAACAGACAGAGAGGCCTGCTCATAGCCCTGCTCATAGTGATATGCGCCCTTGCGGCTCTGGCTGTGATAGGTTTCCTTACACTCAAGCCCGAGCCCGACACTGTGCAGGGACAGGCAGACGCCACGGAGATAAGAGTGAGCGGCAAGCTGCCGGGACGTGTGGTCACACTATATGTCGAAGAAGGGCAGCACGTGCATAAGGGAGACACTCTCGTGCACATACACTCCTCGATAATGGACGCCAAGATGGAGCAGGCAGCGGCGATGGAGAATGCAGCTGCTGCGACCAACCGCAAGGTGGATGCCGGAACACGTCCGCAGATCGTGGCCGGAGCCTACGACCTCTACCGCCAGGCCACAGCCGCACGCGAAATAACCCAGAAGACGTGGCAGCGCATGGAGAATCTATATGCCAAAGGTGTAGTCTCGGCACAGAAGCGCGATGAAGCAAAGGCTGCCTATGACGCCGCCCTGGCAGGCGAGAATGCGGCAAAGAGCCAGTGGCAGCTGGCCAAGAGCGGAGCGCAGAGCGAAGACAAAGCCGCCGCACGAGCCATGGTAAATGTGGCCCGGGGCGGAGTGAGGGAAGCTGGAGCCATGCTTGAAGACTCTTACCTGCTGGCGCCATGCGACGGCGTGATAACGGTGATATACCCCCATGAGAGCGAACTCATCATGTCAGGAGCCCCCATAATGACCCTGCAGAAGGATGACACATATGCCGTCTTTAACGTGCGTGAGGATCTGCTCAGAGAGCTTCCCCGCGGAGCCACTGTCAGAGTGCGTATCCCGGCTCTTGATAAAGACGTCGACATGAAGGTATACTATGTGAAGGATATGGGCTCATATGCCAACTGGCAGGCCACTAAGGCCACAGGATCCTACGACGCACGCACGTTTGAGATCAAGGCAAAACCCAGCAAGCCCGTGCCAGGACTGATCCCCGGCATGAGCGTGATATATCTCTCCACAGTAAAGAAATAACTCACACACAGCAACAGCACATAACATGTCCTCCTTTCTGAAAATAGCCTTTTCGAGCCTGGAGCAGATAGCAGCCCGCCCTCTGTTCTGGACCGGCATGATAATCATGCCCGTGCTCTTTATTTTCTTCCTGACAGATGAGATGAAGGAGGGCCTGCCGGAAAAAGCTCCTGCCGGAATTCTCGATAAAGACCACACGAGCCTGTCCCGAAAAGTCACACGCAACCTCGCAGGCATGCAGCTTGTGGAAATCACCAGAGAGTCCGACTCCTTCACCCAGGCTATGAACGATGTGAAAAGCGGACGCACCTACGGCTTCTTCCTGATTCCCGAGAACTACCAGGCCGATCTGCTCGCAGGACGCTCCCCGGTAGTGACCTTTTACACCAACATGACTTACTTCGTGCCCGGCACGCTGCTCTACAAGAACTTCAAGACCACGGCCGTCTACACCAAAGCCGGCACGATCACCAATCTTGTGCAGAGCGCCACAGGTGCAGGCGCCGAGCAAGTGACACCCGTGATAAATCCCATCAACGTAGTGGCGCACCCCACAGGCAACCCATGGCTCAATTACAGCTACTACCTGAATCCCGGCTTTACCGCAGGAGTCCTCGAGCTGATGATCTTCCTCATGACAGCCTATACCATCTGCGAAGAAATAAAGAGAGGCACCTCACGATCCCTTCTGGAGCAGGCATCCGGCTCCATAATCAAGGCCGTCACCGCCCGCCTGCTGCCACAGACCATCATATGGTGCGTCATGGCTATGGCTATGGAAAGCTGGCTGTTTGCATGGAATCACTATCCCATGAACGGATCCTGGCTCTGGCTCACAGTGAGCACACTGCTATTCGTGCCGGCCTGCCAGGGGTTTGCCCTGTTTGTATGCTGCGTCATTCCCAACCTGCGCTTCGCCCTCTCGATATGTGCTCTCACAGGAGTGCTCGCCTTTTCACTGGCGGCATTCTCCTTCCCGGTGCAGAGCATGTATGGCTCCATAGGCATATTCTCCTGGATCCTTCCGGTGAGGATCTATTTCCTGATATACATCGACCAGGCGCTCGACGGGATAGCCCTCTATTATTCCCGCTTCTACTACGCAGCCTATTTCATATTCATACTCCTGCCCCTCACAATGATGTGGCGGCTGAAGAGACACTATGCGACACCGGTGTATCTCCCCTAAAGAAGATATTGTATGAGTAACATATTTCATGACATAGCAAGATGCTTCAGCGCGGCAGGCAGAGTCTACGGCCGCGAACTGCGCAATATATTTCATGACCCCGGGGTGATGCTCTTCTTCTTCTTTCTCCCCCTGGCCTATCCCGTGATATATTCTCTTATATATGACCCGGAGCTGGTGAGAGACGTGCCCGTAGTGGTGGTCGATGCCGACCGAACATCACTCTCGCGCGAATTCACACGCCGCTTCAATGCCACTGAAGGAGCGCAGGTCATAGGCTATGCTCCCACGCTTGCCGAGGCAAAACGCGCCGTAGACTCAAAAGAGGCGTTTGCAGTGCTGGAGATACCCAAAGGATTTGAACGCAGGATCGGGCGCAATGAGCAGTCACCTGTAGCGCTCTATTGCGAGATGAGTCTCTTGCTGCGCTACCGCGCCCTGCTTTTCTCCATGACCGATCTGCAGATGTCGATGGGAGCAGAGCTCATGGCCTCGGATATAGCATCGCTCGGAGTGGAGAGCATCGCCTCCGCTGCCGATCCCATGCCGGTGGAAGGAATACAGCTCGGCAATCTGCAGAGCGGATTCGACTCCTTTATAATGCCGGGAGTGCTCATCCTCATTCTCCAGCAGTCCATTATTCTTGCCGTGGGAATGCTCGGAGGCGCTAAGCATGAGGATCCGGCACTTGTGGGTTACGATCCCATCAACCGATCCTTCTCCACAGCAGTGGATATGCTGGCCAAGGCAGGCGCCTATATCACCCTGCTTATTCTGCCGCTCATATGGCTTATTCACTTTGTGCCGCTCATATTCGATTTCCCCATGGCAGGCAATGCCCTGGAAATCTTCATCTTCCTCCTGCCCATGATCCTGGCCTCCATATGCGTGGGCTATGTCGTGCAGGCTTTTTGCTCAGAGAGGGAAAGCATTTTCGTGATATGGGTGGCCACGAGTGTCGCCTTCCTTTTCCTCAGCGGCCTGACCTGGCCGAGATATGCCCTCACTCCCGTATGGCGGATTCTCTCCGACCTCATTCCCGCCACATGGGGGCTGAACGGATTCATCCTGATGAACAGCAATGGCTCCACTCTCGCAGACGTGTCGGAACAGTGGCATAACCTGTGGATACTCCTCGCGTTCTATGCCGTGGTGGCCTGGGCAGTGCAGCGTTTCATAATACGCCGGGCCACACCATGCGGAATCAAGAAAAAGTGATCAATTACACCCCCTCTCTGAAGAGAGGATGATGCGCAAGCAGCTCCGCACGCAGGCGTGTGCGGTCGAGATGCACATAAAGCTCCGTAGTCGAGAGGCTTTCATGTCCCAGCATTTCCTGGATAGCGCGTAGATTGGCGCCTCCCTCCAGCAGATGAGTGGCGAAACTGTGTCGCAAAGTGTGAGGCGATACAGTCTTCCGTATCCCGGCCAGAGCCGCGAGAGTGCGTATGATGTGGAAGATCATCTGCCGGGTGAGGCCCGCGCCACGTCGGTTGAGAAACAGCAGATGAGCGTCGCGGGACTGTATGGAGAGAAGCTCGCGGTCAGCAAGCCACGCCTCGATGTGCACGACAGCTACAGGAGACAGAGGCACAAGCCTTTGCTTGCTTCCCTTCCCCTCGACTATGAGATACTGCTCCTCAAGAAAAACACGATCGAGCGACAGAGCCAGCAGCTCGCTCACACGCAGCCCGCTGCCATAGAGAGTCTCGATGATAGCCCGGTTCCGCTGCCCCTCAGGCTTACTCATGTCGATGGCGTCGATCATGGCGTCGATTTCCTCAAGAGAAAGCACATCGGGCAGATGCATGCCTCGCCTCGGAGCGTCAATCAGCTCCATAGGGTCATGATTCATTCTTCCTTCAAGTCGCAGGAATCTGAAGAATTGACGTATGCCGGCAAACAGCCGCGCCTGTGAGCGCCCTGTGAGCCCGAGGTCATGAATGTCGGCCATGAACTGCTCTATGTCAGAGCGTTGACACTCCTCAGGCCTGAGTGATTTAAAGGCAAGCCACGTGAGCAGATGAGTCACATCACGCCCATATGCCTCAATAGTGTTGGGGCTCATGGCGCGTTCCAGCCTCAGATAGCCCGTAAAGTCACGCAACAGGAGAGCGGGGGAGTGCTGCACATCAGGCATGTCTGCATCTTGCATCATGGCAGGAGTATTGACAGGCGACATAATTGCTGAGATGCATCAGTCACCATAATGGACATATGTTTCCCCTCAAAAGTCCATCCTCCGTGAAGAGATGACATGATCACTTCCATAATAGCCTTACCAGCATAATAGGTATGGGTGACCACAAGCACGCAGTCCGACGGCCAGTCAGCGGCACTGAAATCAAGAGGAAGTTCATCGGCACGACATATGGCAAGAGTGCCCGGAGAAGGATGCCGAGGAATACCGACCCTGAAATCGGCATTTCCGAGAGCCGGAGATACGGCATTTTTAATAGCCTTGTCTGCTCCTACGGATATGCACACATGCCTGAAGCCCATGCGGGCTGCGAGTCGAAAAATGAGCTTGCATGTGCGGCGCCGCTGCCGGGGAAGAGGGCGCAGGAGGCTATGGAGCTCATCATGACAATAATAACGGCAACTCCGGGGAGCCCTCACCACATCTCTCACAAAGCGGAAAGCAAATGGTGAATGCACCCCGAAGCCGAAACTATGTCGCAGACGCCTTAAGGAGTCAAGCATAGGTCTTGCTACTTGGAAGAGTCATGACCGGTAGTTTCCCTTTCAGCCCTCTTCCCCCTGTTGCGAAGCAGCGAGACAATCCACATGCCCAGAGCGCCTGCCATAAGAATGTAGATCACGACCACTGCGGCAACAGATATATTATTGGTCACATCAAGCCGGTGAGGATTGAATGTGAATACTATTTCATGATTACCTGCCGGCACCCTGAGAGCGCGGAGCACATAATTGGCTCTCCCTATAGGAGCCTCCTTGCCATCTATAGTGGCTTTCCAGCCCCAAGGGAAATATATCTCAGAGAAGACCACTATGCCGTCGGTCGCCGAGTGAGTCTTATACACCAGCCTGTCAGGCTCATATTTTACAAGGGAGACAGAGGCAGTCGTATCTGTCGAAGCCTTGCCGAGGGTCTTGCCGAATTCTTTGCCGGCCACGGCATATAGACGAGTGTCGAGCGTGTCGAGCGCAGCCATTTCCGCATTCGGATTCTCTACATATTTTATATCCCTCACCCACCAGGCGTGGCCCAGAGCCTCAGGATTGCGTTCGGCCACCCACATGATATTGCCGGCCTCATCGGCTATCGGCTGATTCTGCTCATTTCTTGCCATGCCAAGGAAATACTTGGTGTTAAGCATATTGAGCACATTCATGTTGTTCTTCTTTATCTGATGATTCAGCAGATCGTTATATCTGGTGAGCTTGGCGGCATGATAACCCCCTATGGTCTTGTGGAAATAAGAGGAACGGGCACCCCCGAAATCATCTATGTCATACACTCGGAAATCCGGATCAGCATCCGCAAGTATCTGCTTGTCGGCATTAGTCATCTCAAAGCTTTCGTCACGAGGCATGGGATCAGTGAAATTCTCATGGTTCACATACCGCTTGTCAACGGAATACAGATCGACAAGACAGATTACAGTGAGTATGCCCACCATGGCCGGAGCGCTCTTCAGCTTCCGGCTCACAAAGAGATATATCACAGCAGTGCCTATGGCCATGAAGATAGCCGAACGTATGGCATCGGAGCTTACGAGCGACAGGCGCAAGCGCTTGATTTCGTTGAAGATGGAGCTATACAAAGGATCATCTGCCACTCCTGCCTCCCGGAGACTATCCATTTCACGGCCTGTCAGCCCGGAACCCATCATTGACGGGAACGCCCAGAGCAGGAGGCACACGGCAGTTATTGCTCCTCCCATGCCGAGCACAAGACGCGGCAACCCGGCAGCTTCAGGATGCAACTTGCCATCGTTGGGCGCGCACAGCTCCATAAGCCGTTTGATCGACATCATGGCGAGCAGCGGCAGAGTGAACTCCACCACCACAAGGATGGAGGCTACGGCTCTGAAGCGGTTATAGCCCGGCACATAGTCGATGAACAGACGCGTAAGCCACTCCATGTTATGACCGAGCGACAGCATCCATGCCAGCACGCTCACTCCCCAGAGAGCCCACATGAAAGCAGAGCGCTTGCAGAGCGGAATAGCCAGAAGGGCAAGCATAAAGATAATGGTGCCCACATATACAGGCCCATTGGTCATGGGCTGTTCTCCGAAGTATTGATTGAACTGGGCGGCAAACATGGATTCCTCCGGCGATAGAGAAGAATCGGCAGCGGCAGGCACCTCCATTACGCTCAATGGACGTAGCGTAGCACCGGTGGGCTTTATCGTGGCTCCCCCCTTGGCATTAGGCACCAGCAGAGTGAGACTCTCATCACCGCCATAGCTCCAGGCTGTGATGAAGTCGAAGTCAGCACCGCTTTTGGGCGCTTCACCTTCTGTAGTCAGCTCTGTGGCTTTGCCTCGTTCAGTTTCTTTGGCATATTCGGCAGTGAGATACAGGCTTGCAAGATTAGCAGCCACGGCAATGATTCCCGCGCCCAGGACGCATCCTGTGGCAGCCAGCCATTTCTTGATTTCACCCTGTCGGCTCGCTTTGACGCATGCAGTGATTATTATGGCAAGAACTACGAGCATGAAGTAATAGCTCATCTGCACATGATTGCTCATGAGCTGCAGCGCTCCGAAAAGAGCGGCCATGGCCGAGCCTGCGAGAAGCTTGCCCCGGTAGCAAAGGATTATACCGCCTATAGTGGGCGGGATATAGGCCAGTGTCACGAATTTCCAGATATGTCCGGCTCCTATTATAATAATGAAATAGGAGCTGAATCCCCATGCGACTGCTCCGAATAAGGCTACGTACCACCGCATCTTCATGCAGAGACCCATGATGAAGAAGCCCAGCATGAGGATGAAAAGCAGATTGGCCGGAGAGGGCAGACCCAGAGAGTAGGCCTTGGCAATCCAGTTCATAAGAGGTGCCGAGGCATAGGAGGGAGCGATCTGAAATGTAGGCATACCGCCGAAAAGAGCATTAGTCCACCTGGTGGTGCGTCCCGTCTGCTCATGGAATGCTTTCGCTTCCTGTCCGTTGGCAATGCCTTGGCGTATGTCATGTTGCTCGAGTACGCGTCCGTCGAATACATCGGGATAGAAAAACACGAGTGATATCACAGCCATGATGGCTATGGCGAGCAGAGAAAAGAGATGTGAGCGCTTCATAATAAGTAAAACAGCTTTAAAATAGCTATTAAAAATTTAACGACATAAGGTGCATTCTTATTATGCCGTAGGCAGCCCGTGGGCTTCGTAATAAAAATCCCCTTCCCGGTAGGGAAGGGGAAGTATTGTGTAGCGTAGATAATGTCAATGGCTTACACGATATCTTCTGCATAGACTCCCGGAGGTGTCTGAGGCAGAATCTGATTGCGGTTGTGGCGGGTGCGGATTTCGCCTTCGATCTTCACATTGATCTGGCGCTGGATGCTTTCCTCAAGAGAGATAAGAGTCTCGGTCTCGGTCACGCCGGGTATGTGCTGGATGTGGTCGTTGAGAAGCTCCATGAGGTGCTGATTATCCTTGGCATAAACCTTGATGAGCATGGAGTAGGGGCCGGTGGTGAAGTGGCATTCCACAACCTCACGGATTTTGTCCAGCTCGCGCACCACTTCACGGTACATGGAACCCTTGGTGAGCTTCACACCTACATATGTGCAAGTGTTGTAGCCGAGAGTGCGGGGATCTACATTGTAGCCGCTGCCTATGATCACGCCCAGGTCGATGAGACGCTGGATGCGCTGGTGGATAGCCGCACGGCTGACACCACACTGAATGGCAACATCCTTTGAGGGGATGCGCGCATTGTTCATGATAATATTCAGAATTTTTCTGTCAAGATTGTCAATTTTTTCAATTGCCATAAGTCTTTATATTACGTTAGAGAGTTATATACGAGAAATGATGCCAATAGGAAGAGATTCCTCTTGGGGCTGCAAAATTACACAAAAATCTAATAAATACCAATATTCTCCGCGGATTTTTAACCGTTGTGTCACTATATTTGCGGAGGGGTTCTGTAAAATCAGAAAGATTCTTGATTAAAGACTTAAAAATAGTGAAAGCAGGACTGCTTATGTTTAAAAAGGTTAAACATTCACTGTGATTTTTTACCGGGCAAGATTTTTACTTTTTCGGCTGCAGCAGGTAGGATGAGAAGCAGTGTGTCATTCTTACGTAAAGTGGCAAACGGATATTTCTCTCCACGATCTCCCTGCACCTTGGGAAGTCGGTCAGGAGCCGGTATTGCCAGCAGAGAATAGCGCTTATCCATATGCGAAGGGGTAAGAATCCCGGTTGTGTCGGGATGATAGCATGTATGCATGGCCTGGAGCAGCTCCTTGCGGGGGGCAGGCAGCAATTCGGGGATAAAGCCTGCTGGCGCTGCAGGCATGTAGAGACGTCGTAACCCTCGGCGGGTGTTGGCATCAAATGTCGCGTGAAGCAGATCATCGGCAAATGGATCCTGATTCATGCCGGCATATAAGTGGCCAAGGAACGGGATGTTATATAGAGCCTTGCTGCAATCCACGCTGATTATCTTTTCTCCCCTCTGCGCCTGTTTCTCTACCTCAGCCCATCTGCGGCACGCCTCGGCACGGAAGGGTATTGCTCCGAAAATGTATGCGGAAAGGACTATACTTCCGGTAGCAGTGGCCAGATTCTTGGTGCGGTTGTCGAGTTTCCCGGCAAAGCCTGCGCCCAGTCTTCCGAGCAGAATTATGGCTGCGAATGAAGGGGCCGACAGTTGCCTCAGCGCGGTGAAGCTTACACATCCGAGAAGCAAGGCGCATATTATCAGTGAGATGAGCAGCAGAGAGAACGGGGATAAATGAGTGAGCCATCGGAGGCCTTTGTTACGCATGCTTATTGCAATGGCAGCGCATAGAGCAAGAGGAAGAGGCGTGCGGAGCGTGGCCTCAAGCATGGCCGAACTCTTGTGGAGGATAGCGGCGATGCCCATCCCCCCTCCTGCATCGGCATGGGCATAATTCCCCGGAGCGACAAGAAGAGCCACGGTTCCCGCGAAGAGAGCCAAGCCTATGGCAAGCAGCGGACGCCTGCGAGAGCAGAGCCAAGTGAAAGCTATGCCCGCGAGCAGAGGCAGCGAGAAGGATTCCTGCAGAGCGCCACAAAGCATGGCGAGAAGCATTGCAGGCAAGAGTCTGCGCCCATGTGGGGGAGAAGGCATTTCAATCATTTCCTTAATTATCACGAGCAGCCATGCCATGACCGTAGCCGGCCATAGATAATTGAGAGAGAAGGCTATAAGTGAAGCCCAAAGCACACCCGGAGCAGGCATGAGGCACCATAGCATGACAAGCATGGCCACACCGGTGCGCATGGAAAAATGCTTGCCTCCGGTGAGGCGCCCTGCCGCAAGCCAGAGAAAACTTCCTGCCAGAGCGTTGAGGCAAATGTATATCGGCTTCATCCCCTCAATAAGGAAAACTTGAGTGAGACTGTGAATTAAGAAGCGCCCGTTGAAATGCAGAAAATGCGATGATTGTGTGGATAATATCTGAGACAGAGAAGCGACGCGCATTCCGGTGCCTTCATGCAACTTGGGATCGGCATACATGTAGCCCATGTCATCGCCCGTGTATATTCCCTGCGATGTGAGGACGGCAAGAATAGCCACACTCACAAGGAAGAGCAGAGAATGTTGTATCCTTATATTTGCAAGGGAATTCATGGCGCAAATATACGAAGAATATCCGATGCAAAAAATAGAGGAAGAGACCGGTGGCGCTGTGTGCGACGGAGAATGTGTGGATTTATAATCTTTTGTGGAGCGAGTTCAGGTTATTTCAGCCTTTTTTGCTAACTTTGCGCTCACGTGCCGAGACTTTGCGCGCGCTCACGCGTTAATACGTATATGAACAATAAGAATATAATCGATGCCGCTACGAGCGGCGACTATAAATATGGTTTTACCTCTGCCATAGATACAGATGTGGTGCCTCCCGGTCTCTCGGAAGATGTTATCCGCTTGATATCAGCCAGGAAAGGGGAACCGGAATGGCTCCTGGAGTTTCGATTGAAAGCATTCAGATACTGGCAGACGCTGACTCCCCCGCAGTGGGCGCATCTGAATATACCGCCCATCGATTTTCAGGCTATCAGCTATTATGCGGCGCCTAAATCTGCGGAAAAGAAGAAAAGCCTTGATGAGGTGGATCCCGAATTGCTTGCCACGTTCTCCAAGCTCGGTATTTCGCTGGAGGAACAGAAGCATCTGGCCGGAGTCGCTGTGGATGCAGTGATGGACTCCGTGAGCGTGAAGACCACACATAGAGAGAAACTTGCCGAGCTGGGCGTGATTTTCTGCTCCTTTTCAGAGGCAGTGAGAGAATATCCCGATCTCGTGAAAAGATATCTGGGAAGCGTAGTGGGCTATCGCGATAATTTCTATGCGGCGTTGAACTCGGCAGTCTTCAGCGATGGGTCATTCGTGTATATTCCCAAAGGGGTGCGCTGCCCTATGGAGCTCAGCACCTATTTTCGCATTAACGCTTCGGGCACCGGGCAGTTTGAGCGTACACTCATAGTAGCCGATGATGATGCCTATGTAAGCTATCTTGAGGGCTGCACAGCCCCCATGCGCGATGAGAATCAGCTGCATGCCGCCATAGTGGAGATCATAGCCGAGGAAAGGGCCGAAGTCAAGTATTCTACCGTGCAGAATTGGTATGCCGGCGATCGCGAAGGGCGTGGCGGCATATATAATTTCGTGACCAAGAGAGCCTTATGCCGCGGTCATCGCTCAAAGGTGAGCTGGACACAGGTGGAGACAGGTTCAGCTATAACCTGGAAATATCCCTCATGCGTGCTTAAGGGCGATGAGAGTGTGGGTGAGTTTTACTCCGTGGCCGTGACTAATAATTACCAGCAGGCAGACACCGGCACCAAAATGATACACATCGGACGCGGGTCACGTTCTACGATAGTAAGCAAAGGCATTAGCGCCGGACACAGCCAGAATGCCTATCGCGGAGAAGTCAAAGTCGCGCGCGGAGCCGAGGGCTGCCGGAATTTCACTCAATGTGACTCCCTGCTCATGGGGCCTGACTGCGGTGCGCATACCTTCCCATATATTGATGTGCAGAATGAAAGCTCCACTGTGGAGCACGAGGCCACTACAAGTAAAATCAACGAGGAGCAGATCTTCTATTGCAATCAGAGAGGCATACCTACCGAAGAAGCCGTGGGCCTCATAGTCAACGGTTATGCCAAGGAGGTGATGAATAAACTTCCCATGGAATTTGCCGTAGAGGCACAAAAGCTTCTGCAAGTAACGCTTGAAGGTTCCGTAGGCTAAAGGAGAAATGATGAACGAAAGGATTGTAATAATTGATGAAGTAGATCCACATGTGTTCTACGGGGTCAATAACTGTAATATATCGCTTATACGCAATCTGTTTCCTAAACTGCGCATGGCTGCGCGCGGCAATGTGGTAAAGGTGATAGGCGAAGACAGCGAGACGGCTGATTTTGAGGCTAAGCTCAAGCAGATAGAAGCGTATGCCGTGAAATACGGCTCTCTTACAGAGGATGTGATCATTGACATCGTGAAGGGGGATCCCCCGCGTGCAAAGAACGCCGACGGAGTCATAATATTCGGACAGAACGGCAAGCCGATAGCTCCCCGCAATGCCAATCAGGCACGCATGGTGGAATCGTTCAAGACCAATGACCTTACTTTTGCCCTCGGGCCGGCCGGCACAGGCAAGACCTACATAGCGATAGCTCTGGCTGTGGCCGCTCTCAAGAACAGAGAGGCGAGGCGCATAATCTTGTCGCGCCCGGCAGTGGAGGCAGGTGAGAAACTCGGGTTCCTTCCCGGTGACATGAAGGACAAGATAGACCCTTATCTACAGCCGTTGTATGATGCTTTGGAGGATATGCTGCCGGCGATAAAGCTCAAGGAGTATATGGAGAGCGGCACAATTCAGATAGCTCCACTTGCATTCATGCGCGGCCGCACGCTCAACGACGCTGTGATAATACTGGATGAGGCTCAGAACACCACCACCCACCAGATGAAAATGTTTCTCACCCGACTTGGCATGAACGGCAAGATGGTGATAACGGGTGATGTGACACAGATCGACTTGCCGCGACACACTCGTTCCGGTCTCTTGCAGGCTCTCTCGGTGCTGAAAGGCGTGAAGGGAATAGGACGCATAGAGTATGAGAAGAAAGATATTGTGAGGCATCCCCTCGTTCAGCGCATAGTGGATGCATATGAGCAGCGTGAGGCTGCAGATATGGCTCAGGCTGGAAAAGAACTTAAAAAGGAAGAATAATGCAGAAAGGTGATACAGTGCGTTACCTCAACGCTGTGGGCGGAGGTAAGATTACACGTATTGACGGCAAAATAGCCTATGTGGAGGAAGACGGATTCGAGACTCCGATGCTTGTAAGTGAACTCGTTGTGGTGCTTCCGGCCGGACACGGCAAGCCTGACAACAGTGCCAGGCTTATGTTTGACCAAAGTGCGGTGGATGCCGTAAAGGCAAGAGACCATGAGCAGCGCGCCAGCGCGGTTCTCACAAAGGAAGTGAAAGCCGAACCTGCACCCGAATTGCCGGTGGAGGAGACTGCTCACGGAGAAAAAATCTCCCTGGTGCTGGCCTTTGAGCCTGTCGATGCAAAGCGCTTGTCGCAGACATCTTTCGCGGCAGTGCTTGTGAATGATTCCAATTATTATATGTCTTTAGCGTTCCTTACTCGCGGCGCTTCTGCGCCCGGATGGACACTTGCATATGAAGGTACACTGGAACCAAATATGGTGCTTGATCTCGCCACATTCACTCACGAAGAGCTCCCCTCGCTTGAAAGGGTGGCCTTGCAGTGCGTAGCCTTTAAGAAGGGGAAAGAATTTGCGATCAAGGCGCCTGTGAGCGTGCAGCGCAAACTTGACCTCACTAAGTTCTACAAGCTGCATTGCTTCCGCCCGGGGAAATATTTTGATTCTCCGGTGCTGGAAATCCCGTTGGTGACTGACGATGTGCCGTGCCAGTCTCTTGAGGCTCCGCTCGCACAGCTTGCCGAGGCCTATGGCGCGGGAACTTCGGAACCGGTGAAGAACTCTCCTGCCCGCAAGAAGAAGCAAGGCCGGAAGGATAATCCCCATGTGCTCCTGCCTTTGCAAGAGGTAGATCTGCACATAGGAGAGCTACTTGATTCTACTTCCGGACTTGACAATTCGGCCATGATGCAGGTGCAGCTCGATGCCGTGCGCAAGGAGATGAACCGTCATGCCCTCCGTGTGGGCCAGAAGATAGTCTTCATTCATGGCAAAGGCGACGGAGTGCTGCGCCAGGCGGTGAGAAATCTTCTTAAGAAGGAATATCCCAAGGCGGAGCTCCAGGACGCTTCTTTCAGGGAATACGGCTTCGGCGCAACTCTTGTAACGATTCATTGATATGGCTAAAGAAGGTATCTGGTGGACAGCCCCGGCTGAAGGCCCGGGCGGCGAAACAATTATGGTCACCGGCCGCGATGCATTGGATGTATATAGAGAAAGCGGCAAGTATAAGGATCGCATAGAATTGTCATGGCCATATGAGGGAGGCGGCATGCCGCCTGTAGAGATCCAGGATCTAATGGAACAGGCCGATACGGCACTCAAGGCCATGTTATCCCGCAACAAGGGTGCGGTGCTCACCGGAATTTATACGGGAGCCGGAGAACGTACATGGATCCTGTATGCAAAGAGCACATCAATTTTTCAGTCCATAATCAATCTGGCATGGAAGGATCTGCCTCTTCTACCAGTGCGCATTTCTGCGGAACGAGATCCCGAATGGCATGAATATGCCGAGATGCGTGAACTTACTTATATTCATCCATCGGATGACTAAACTATCACTGTCCATTTCCTACTGACATCATGGTCTTTTCCGACTTATTTTTTCTTTTTGTCTTTCTGCCGGCATTCATTATCCTATATAGGCTGGCATCATTCATCGACACAACTGTCAACAGGCGCCGCTCTCCGGCACTCCCTGAAGAAGCTCTGTCTGCTACTCATCCTGCCCGCAATGTGGTGCTCATAGTCTTCTCGCTTCTGTTTTACTCATGGGGCGAGCCTGTCTATGTGATGCTCATGCTTGTCGCAGTGCTGATGAATTACATAGTGGGGCGCATTATGATGATGCATCCCAAGACCCGCAAGCCCGCACTGATAACCGGCGTGGCTCTCAATCTTTTTATACTCGGCACATATAAGTACACAGGCTTTCTGGCCGGTATATTGCAGGATATAGGAGTGCCGGTGGATGTTCCCGAAATAGGACTCCCCATAGGCATAAGTTTTTACATATTTCAGAGTCTAAGCTACCTTGTAGATGTATATCGCTCTGATTCAAAGCCGCAGAAGAGTTATTTCTCTCTGCTGCTCTATATATCGATGTTCCCTCAGCTCATAGCAGGCCCCATAGTGCGTTACGGCACAGTGGAGAAGGAGATCAACACACGCCGTGCCACGCATGAGGATGTGGCCGAAGGGGCGTTCCGCTTCCTTATCGGTCTTGGCAAAAAGGTGATTCTTGCCAATCAGCTCGGAGAAATAGCCACACATTTTCTTTCAGACGGACTCGGTTCGCTCACAACTTCGGGCGCATGGGTGGGAATTCTGGCCTTCACATTCCAGATTTATTTTGATTTCTCCGGTTATTCCGACATGGCCATAGGCATGGGGCGTTGCATGGGCTTCCATTTTCCCGAAAATTTCAATCATCCTTATTGCTGCAACAGCATCACCGATTTCTGGCGTCGCTGGCACATGTCGCTCGGATCCTTCTTCAGAGACTACGTCTATATCCCGCTCGGAGGAAATCGCCGTAGGCAGTGGCTCAATATATTAGTGGTGTGGATGCTCACTGGTATGTGGCATGGAGCCAGTTGGAACTTTATAATATGGGGACTTTATTTCGGACTCATTATTTTTGTAGAGAAATTCACGATTATTCCATTGCAGAAGCGTATTCCTGCTCCTTTGCTGCACGTCTATGCGCTGCTCATAGTAGTGGTGGGGTGGGGCATTTTCTATTTCGACGCCATGGGCGCGATGACGCACTTCTTCACCACACTTGTCGGTGCCGGCAATAGCGGACACTGGAATTTTGAGACCGAAGCCGCGATCTTCGATAATTTCTGGCTTTGGATTTCCGCAATACTATTCTGCATGCCTGTACGCTCATGGATAGCCACGGCACATGAACGTCTGATACCGGCCCATACCATGCTGCATGCCGGTATCTCCACTTCTGCTAAAGTGGCAGGAGGCGTGTTGATTCTCCTTCTGAGCGTGACATTGCTCATAGGCGCCACTAACAATGCTTTTCTATACACAAGATTCTGATGAGACACAAGATATTTCTTCTTCTTACCGGCCTTGCCTTCTTCTCACTTGCGGCTATATTTGTATTCATGCCCCGAAGCACATTCTCCACTCTTGAGAAGAGGGAGCTTGCCACATTCCCCGAATTTACGTGGGAGCGACTTTTCGATGGCTCATTCACAGCAGATGTCTCCACATGGTTCTCCGACAGCGAGCCCTATAGAGACACCTTCATGGAAGCGCATATGAACTTCAAAGATATGCTCGCTATGCATCGCGGAGGAGAGGATGCAGTGGCATTCCACGCCGATGCGGCCGGAGGTGCCGACGTGGTGCCCGGTCTTGACGGAGAGGACGCTGCCTCAATGCCCGATGTCGCTCTTGATGACGGCACTGCACGCATAGCCTCCAAGGGCATAATAGTTGCCGGTTCAGGGCCCGACGTAAGGGCGATGATGGTATATGGCGGTTCCGGCTCAGGTAAGTCCTCATATGCCGCCACAGCCAACCATCTTAAGAAGACTTTCGGTTCCGGAGTCAACGTCTATTGTATGATCATCCCTACTTCAATAGAATATTATTGTCCGAATAAGGTAAAGGATCGTACCCGCTCCCAGCTTGCGACCATAAAAAATATACACTCACAGCTTGACCCGGGAGTCAGAGAAGTTGATGTACATACAACTCTTGGCATACACGCCGAAGAGCCGATTTTCCTGCGCACCGACCATCACTGGGCGCCGCTTGGCGCATACTATGCCGCCCGTAAGCTCGCGCAGGTGGCAGGTGTTCATGTTCCGGATCTAAAGGAGTTTGACCGTAAAGTGGTTCACGGATTTGTAGGTACGATGTACGGCTATTCCAAGGATATAAATGTAAAGAAAGCTCCTGAGGATTTTGTATATTACACTCCGCGTCAGGCAGGATACTCTACAACCTATATAATATATAATGTAGACAAAGACTTCAGAGTCACCGGCAAGAGCGCGCCGCACCAGGGCACATATTTCAAGACCTTCAAGGATGGCAGCGGAGCTGCCTACTGCACATTCATGGGTACGGATATGGCGACAGTGAAAGTGGATACGCATGTGCAGAATGGTCGCAGAGTGCTTATAATCAAAGATAGTTTCGGCAATGCCATACCGGGATATCTGTTCGGCTCGTTTGAGCAGGTGCATGTCATAGACTTCCGTTATTTTATAGGGAATCTACAGGCATATGTGAGAGACAATAAGATTACCGATGTGGTGATGGCATTTAATATCTTCAATGCTTACAGCGGTTCGGCAGCAGCCAAGATCGAGCAAATGCTTCGCGGTGTCAGCGCCTCGGCTCCGGCCAAAGAAGCGCCTGAAGCAACGCATGATCCGCAACCGGCCAAGAAAGAGCCGGCGCCTCAGCCGGCCTCACCGACCGAAACACCTGTTGAAATTTCCGCACCTCAAGAGCAGTCTCAGGAAGAAATATGAAGTAGAGACCGCAAGTAGCCCTGTTGAATGTTTTTAACTAAAAATTTATTCAATACTTGGATTTTAAGATAAATTCGTTAAATATGGCCCGTATTAACAAAGTTTCACAATTGGGATTCTGAATTTATCTTTAAATTTCTTTGTGGTATGCAAAATTAGCTGTAATTTTACGCCGTATTTCCCCTTGAGGGGCGATGTGCGCTTGGTTCAGGTGGCATCTGCTGCTTGAATCCTCTGTGCAAAGAATTGAATATAAACTAATTACTTATAAAGTAAACACAACTATGGCAGAAAAAGTAGCTGCAAAGCCCAACGGTAAGCTGGGCGTGCTCGTAGTGGGTAACGGCGCTGTCGCCACCACTTTCATGACCGGCGTGCTCATGACCCGCAAGGGCCTTGCAAAGCCTGTAGGATCAATGACTCAGTATGACAAGATTCGTGTGGGTCGTGGTGAGAATAAGAAATATCTCCACTATAAAGATATCGTGCCTCTCGCCGATCTCAATGACATAGTGTTCGGCTGCTGGGATGTATATCCTGCCAATGCATATGAATCCGCTCTCCAGGCCGAAGTGCTCAAGGAGAAGGATATAGAGCCTGTAAAAGAAGAGCTTATAGCCATCAAGCCCATGAAGGCCGCTTTCGACTATAACTATGCCAAGCGTCTTGACGGCGACAATATCATGGATCCCAAGATGACCCGCTGGGAAATGACCGAGCAGCTCCGTAAGGATATCCGTGACTTCAAGAAAGAGACTGGCGTGGAGCGCGTAGTGGTGCTGTGGGCCGCATCTACCGAGGTATATGTGCCTGTAGATGAGAAAATACACGGCACTGTAGCTGCTCTTGAGCAGGCTATGAAGGAAGATGACCGCGAGCATGTCGCTCCCTCGATGTGCTATGCCTATGCCGCCCTCAAGGAGTGCGCGCCTTTCATCATGGGTGCTCCCAACACAACTGTAGATATACCCGCCATGTGGGAACTGGCCGAAGAGACCAAGATGCCTATAGCAGGCAAGGACTTCAAGACCGGTCAGACTCTTGTGAAGAGCGGCTTCGCTCCCATAATCGGCACCCGTTGCCTCGGCCTCAACGGCTGGTTCAGCACAAACATCCTCGGCAACCGCGACGGCCTCGTGCTTGATGAGCCTGCCAACTTCCGCACCAAGGAGGTATCCAAGCTCTCCACACTCGAGAGCATCCTTGTGCCCGAAGAGCAGCCCGATCTCTATGGTGCCCACCACGAGACTTACGACGGCTACTACCACAAAGTGCGTATCAACTACTATCCCCCCCGCAATGACAACAAGGAGGGATGGGATAATATCGACATCTTCGGCTGGATGGGCTATCCCATGCAGATCAAGATCAACTTCCTTTGCCGCGACTCCATTCTCGCAGCTCCTCTGTGTCTTGACCTCGTGCTCCTGAGTGATGTGGCTGCCCGCGCAGGACGCTTCGGCACACAGCGCTTCCTCTCCTTCTTCCTTAAGAGCCCGATGCACGACTACACTCAGGGCGAGGTGCCTGTGAATCATCTCTTCCAGCAGTATGTAATGCTCAAGAATGCCATCCGCGAAATGGGCGGCTACGAGGCTGATGAAGAAATAGATTGATCTATATAGATAACTATAAGCAATAAGAATATTGCCATTGTAGGCAGAGGTGTCATTCAGGTTTTGGTGTGTGTGGTGTCTGTTGCGAAATAAAGTGAGGCAATTATTTTGTGGAATGAAAAAAAAGTGCTAACTTTGCAGCATAAATATCGGGCGAATACCAGAGTGGCCAAATGGGGCAGACTGTAAATCTGCTGGCGTATGCC
>CAJTTA010000020.1 GCA_910579305.1 uncultured Muribaculaceae bacterium | reverse complement strand
CGTTGAAGCAACCCCATCGCTGCTTATCCTCTAAAATTTTGATGCGGTTGCCCTGGGCGACCTGTCAAGGTCGCCCAATGCACTATGTCCTTTAGTTTGCTTTAAATTGAAGAATCTTATCCCGAACTCGCGTTATAAGGACACGCATCATATCCATGCATTCTGCCGCTCCCTCACGGCAAGCGACTCTCCAAGCAGGCGCAAGAATTCCTGCATTGATTGCTTGCGATAGGAGTTCTTCAGGATATGCACACATCCCGCCATCTCATTATCTGCAATATCAAGAGGGACAGCCCTGACTCCGGTCTCATTATGTATGGTTGCTTCGGAGAGTACGGTTACAAGCTCTGTCTGCCTTATGAGTTTCAGGAGTATGTTCACCTCATTGAGTTCCACCCTTACCCTGAAATTACGCTGATAGGAAGCGCTCACATGCTCAAACGCATTTCTTGCCTGAAGTCCTCTTGATGGAAGTGCGAGATCATATCTTTCAAGATCTTCAAGTGTTATCTTTTCTTTTGACGCAAGGGAATGCGTAGGGCGCACTATTGCCGAGAGATAATTCTGGAACAATATGTGCGATTCTATGCCATCCAAGGGATGCGTGGGCTTGAATGCCAACACAAAATCCACCTCCCGCTGCCTGAGAAAATCCATAAGTTCCGACATCGGCTTATACAATATGTTAAGCTTTATTCTTGGATACAGCTTCATGAAGGTAATGAGCGTCTCTGTCAATATCGGACTGAATGAATATGTAACTCCGATATTCAGCGTGCCGGCCTGCAAGCAGTTTAAGTCAGCAATACGTGTCACACACATCTCCGCCTCATAAATGGTCTTCCTTGCATATGGCAGCAGCTCCTGCCCGGCCTCCGTCATGGCCACGCTGTGGCTGCTGCGGAGAAACAATTGCGTGCCAAGTTCCTCCTCCATTTGCTTCACCTGCTGCGACAGTGTGCTTTGAGTGACATATAATCCCCTGGCTGCTTCCGAGAAGCTCAGAGTCTCGGCTACTTTTATAAAATATTTCAATTGTCGTAATTCCATGTCTCCCTATACTTGATTCTGCAAAAGTAATCAATACTCCCCTACCTCGTGGCCTGAAACGAGATTTTTTTAAGAATGAATGTGGGCAGTGTCGCGCCTGTCACCATGGCGAGCAACACAGCGATACATATCATCCCGTTATGCGCGAATTGATAGAAACAATATCCGAAATCAGACTGATCTTCGCTGAGCACACATAAGGCAAGTCCGCCGAAAGCTTTATATGCATACATACCAGGTATCATGGGGAGCAGAGAGGGAAAGATGCAGGCCTCTGCCGGAGTCTTGGCCAAAGGCGAGAGCAGGGTTCCCACGGCGCCCATGAATAATGATGCTATAAGCGTGGCTGTGAATATATGCATGCCTGCCGAAGCATCGTTCATCAGAATAAATCGCAGTGAATGGCCAGATGCGGCAATCGCAGCACAATATAAATACACCCTGCGTGGCGGTCTGCTTATTGCAGCAAAACCGATTGCTGCGATAGCTGCATATAATGCATCCAATAGTATTTCTTCATTCATAGATCGGTATAATGTTTAAAACATTCCTACTTTCATTACAACCATACCTGCACACAGCCCTACCGACAGACACACCGTGAGTACCACTGCATCCATAAATCGGCTGAAGGAGCATATGTAGTAACGGCCAAGAATATCACTGAAGGAATTAAGAAAGGGCACGCCCGGCACCAGATACAATATACTGGTACCTACCGCAAGCGCAGGTGTCGCTCCCAACGAAAACAGATAATCTGTAGCGCCCAATACTGACGACACAAATGCGCATACCATCACGACAAGCCTTATGTCGACATGCTGCTTCAGCATATACTGCTTCATGCAATATCCGGCAAAAGTAGCGCACCACACCACGCACATGGCCACTGCATCACCGCCGAAGAGGCGACAGAAAGCCATATTGGCAAAGGATACAAGTATGCACACAAGCCACTTGTTCTGCCTGTCTTCTGCCGAAATATCCCTGAATTTCCGCCATGCCGATTGCAGATCTATGTGATCGTCGGCTATTTCCCAACTAAGTCTGCTCAGCCTGGTAATCATGTCAAAACTGGTGGCACACGGCGATGAAGAGCTAATGGCTGTGACAAACTCCGATTTGTCTTGATTCAAGATGGAGATATGCACATGCCGCGGGCTTATGGTGATCTCGGCCTGTTTGCCATAGGCATCGGCTATGCGTTTTACATTCTTCTCCATCCTAAGGCAAGTGGCTCCGTGACCGAGCAGGCGGCCACAATATTCCGAAAGAAACCGACATACCTCCCGGGACTCGGGAGCTTGTCTCTCTCCACTAATCATATTCTTCATAATCAGCATCCTTGGATTCAAGTCTGTCTCCCGGCACAAAAAATTCATCCTTTTCTCGGTTCATCCCAAAGAATCGGCCTTGACGGAACAGACCGGACATAGACCGGGCCGACGTGATGAAAACGATGATGACTAACAGCACCAACACGAGTGCCCATGTAAGAAATGGAGTAAGCATAATATGAATTTAACTATATATTTACCACTAAAATGCATTTATGACATAGAGTGTTCACACATCAAGTGTTAATTGAATAAGAAAAACGCTCTGAATTGCGGGCACAAAATTATCAAATCAGAATAGGATCTTAAGCGCATTTCGATTAATTATTCTAATAGCTCTTATCTACAAAATCAAATGTGCTCCATTTCATATATGGCACAATTCCCTCTTACATCCACAGCATAAAAAAAATGGGATGCACCCGCCGAAAGGAGCGCATCCCATTTTTATACTATGAAATTATGTCTTACAGAGAGGCCTCAAGACGCTCGCGAATGGCTTTGAGGAAGCCTTCGGAGTTTACAGTCACAGGAGTCACGCCCTCCATGAGATTGGCGAGGTCTTTAGTGACAATACCGGCATTGAGAGTGGCATAGCAGGCAGCCTCAAGCTTGTCGGCAAACTGCTGAAGAGCAGGAAGCTGATCCATCTCGCCGCGCTTGCGCATTGCACCGCTCCAGGCAAAGATAGTAGCCATGGGATTGGTAGATGTATCCTCACCCTTAAGATATTTGTAATAGTGACGGGTCACTGTGCCGTGGGCCGCCTCATACTCATACTTGCCATCGGGGCTTACGAGCACAGAAGTCATCATGGCGAGTGAGCCGAACGCTGTGGAGACCATGTCACTCATTACGTCGCCGTCATAGTTCTTGCAGGCCCAGATGTAACCACCCTTGCTGCGTATCACACGAGCCACAGCATCATCTATAAGAGTATAGAAATACTCTATGCCGAGCTTCTCAAACTGCTCCTTGTACTCCTCATACACTTCCTCGAAGATTTTGCGGAAAGTGCCGTCATACTTCTTGGAGATAGTATCCTTGGTGGAGAACCACAGATCCTGCTTCGTGTCAATGGCAAACTTGAAGCAGCTGTGAGCGAACGAACGGATAGACTTATCCGTGTTGTGCATGCCCTGAAGCACACCGGGGCCTTTGAATTCGTGAATGATCACTTCTTCATTCTGACCATCCGCACCATTGAAGACCATCTTGGCTGTGCCGGGCTCGTTCACACGAATCTCTACGCTTTTGTAGACATCACCATAAGCGTGACGGGCAATTGTAATGGGCTTCTCCCAGTTGCGCACTGCGGGCTTGATGGAAGGAATTGTGATGGGAGCACGGAATACGGTACCGTCAAGCAGAGAACGGATGGTGCCATTAGGGCTCTTCCACATCTCATGGAGCTTGTACTCATCCATACGCTGGGCGTTGGGAGTGATGGTAGCGCACTTAACGGCCACACCATACTTCTTGGTAGCTTCGGCGGCCTCTACAGTGATCTGGTCACGAGTCTCGTCGCGCTTGGGCAGGCCGAGATCGAAATACACTGTCTTGAGATCCACGAAGGGAAGGATCAGCTCATCCTTGATCATCTTCCAGAGGATACGGGTCATTTCATCGCCATCCATCTCCACAAGGGGAGTGGTCATCTGAATCTTTTCCATTTTTGGTGGTATTAAAATTTTAGGTTTGTATTTTGTTTTTATTTTTTCTGAGCGGCGTAATAATTCATCAGGCAACCGTCGGCCAGAATCTGACGCTCTGTGGGAGTGAGATTGGAGAAATGGAGCTTGATATCATGCACGCCATCCTTAGTGATAACCTTGGCCATGGCTTCCTCCTTGCCTTCAAGAATGGCCTTACGTATGCCGGGTACGAATACATAGTCGCCGCTCTCGTAGTTGAAAGGAGTTTCCTTGTCGATAGTGAAAGGAAGAATTCCCCAATTGATACAGTTGGAGCGATAGCGCTTAGTGGCATATTCATAGCAGATGTTGGCATCACCGCCGAGCACTTTCTGGCATGAGGCAGCCTGCTCACGCGCTGAGCCGTCGCCGGGGCGATTGGCAAATACGCATGAACCGATAGATGTGTCAGCAGCCTTGGCGCCTACCTTGGCAAGCACTTCCTCCACATTTGCAGGGCACTTGCCCTCACGACGCTCAAGATCTTCCTGCTGGATGCGCTTTGAGAGACCCACATATTCAGGAACGCGACGAGAGAGGGCAAACTCTGAGAGCTTCAGAGGGTTGGAACGATATGAAGAGGTCTCGCCCGAGGGAATAAGCTCATCGGTAGTAGTCACAGGATCATGTATCACGGCTGCAAGCTCAAGAAGCATGTTCTCCTCCATAGGATACATCTTGGGCCAGTCCTTGATATTGGGACCGTAGCGCAGCTCTTCATCAAGATTTTCCTTCTCAAAGCCGTTGTAGACGCGACGCTCGTATATCTTTTTGTCGAAGTCATAGGGCTTATGATCATTGGTATATTCCACATCTGTGGCCGCAGTGATCACGCCGCCGTTGGCAGCAGTCGCAGCTATGGAGCGAGCGTCCATGAGCGCTACGAGAGAAATCTGGCCGTTGCCGGGCTTGGAACCCTCTCGGTTAGGGAAGTTACGGGTTGTGTGACGGATGGAGAGGCCGTTATTGGCAGGCACGTCGCCGGCACCGAAGCAAGGGCCGCAGAATGCAGGCTTGATCACTACGCCGGCCTCAAGAAGCTCCTCGGCAACACCGTCGCGGGTGGTGGCCATATATACGGGCACTGACTGAGGATAAGCGGAGATGGTGAAATAGTCGTTGCCCACGCTCTGCCCCTTGAGGATAGAGGCGGCTTCTGCAAGGTTGTCATAGGTGCCGCCGGAGCAACCTGCTATGATACCCTGATCGGCCATAACCTTGCCATCCTTCACCTTGCTCACGAGATCAACACTTATCTTGTCGCCGAATCGCTTGCGGGCATCCTCCTCCACTTCTCGGAGAATACGCTCCGGATCGGCCTGAAGCTCATGGATTGTATAGGCGTTAGAGGGATGGAAGGGAAGTGCTATCATGCTCTCCTGCTTGGAGAGATCTATGGTGATCATGCCGTCATAATAAGCCACATCTCCGGGCTGAAGTTCCTTGTAATCCTCAGGACGTCCGTGTATCTCGTAGTGGTGCTTCACCTCTTCATCAGTAACCCATATTGAAGACAGACAAGTTGTCTCAGTGGTCATGATGTCGATACCGTTACGGAAGTCGATGGGAAGATTCTTCACGCCGGGGCCTGCGAACTCCAGCACCTTGTTCTTTACAAATCCATTGTCGAACACAGCCTTTACCAAAGATATGGCCACATCGTGAGGGCCCACACCCTTGCGTGGAGCACCTTCAAGCCATACGAGGACTACTTCAGGCTTGTTTATATCCCAGGTATTTGAAAGAAGCTGCTTTACAAGCTCGCCGCCTCCTTCACCCACACCCATGTTGCCCAGAGAGCCATAGCGGGTATGAGAATCGGAACCCAGGATCATGTTGCCGCACTTGACCATTGCCTCGCGGGCATACTGATGGATCACAGCCTGATTGGCAGGCACGTATATACCACCATATTTCTTAGCCGCAGAGAGACCGAATACGTGGTCATCCTCATTGATAGTGCCGCCTACGGCGCACAGTGAATTGTGGCAGTTGGTCATGGCATAAGGAATGGGGAATTTCTCAAGGCCGGAGGCACGCGCCGTCTGTATAATGCCCACGTAAGTAATATCGTGGCTCATCATGGCGTCAAACTTGATTTTCATCTTGTCGCCCTTGCCACCTTCCACATCGTGGCTGCGGAGAATGGAATAAGTGATTGTGTTCTCTCGCGCTTCATCGGGAGTGGGAAGCCCCTTGGTGTCGGTGGCTATCTCCTTGCCGTTGAGCAGGTAAACGCCTTTGTCGGTGAGTGTTACCATGGTAAGTAGTGTTTATAAAAGGTTTAGTATTAAGAAGTTAGTTTATGTATCAATAGAGTGAGGGCCAGCATGTCGGCAGCGCCTCCGGGAGAGATGTTCCGCTCAACAAAGCACTCATTGGCCCTTTTCATGGCGGAAATGGAAAAATCACCGAGCAAGCGAGCTGCTTCCTGCCGCACAAATAGGGCGCCATCAGGGCCTGCTCGATGCAGCACATTGGAATCACTTATCTCAGCCATGATTTTCAATAGGGTGAGGAGTTGATAATGGTGGTGAGAGAGGTTGGCACGAAGAAAGGGGAGCCAACTGTCAAAGAGTTGTCGGTAGCCCGCGCGTGCATTGTCAAGCGCTCCCGGCGATGAATATTTCTGATAGGTGGCCGCACCATGCGTTCCTTGCGGACGTGATATGGATTGTGCCACCATCGATATCTCTGAAGAGAGCGATTCCTGCGTCACATTCACACCTGTCTCAATCAGCCTCATGAAGGCAACAAGGGCAAGAGACATTGCGAATATGGCACCTCTATGGGTGTTTACCCCACGGGTCTCATCAAGCATTGCTTTTTCGGCATCACGCCCTATCTGTTGCAAGGCTTCAGGCGAGGCCTGCGCATTTTCGATAATCCTCTCAAAGAAGGGGGTTATCGCATTGATACTGCGCTCCATGAGAGAGAGATCCATATCGTGATGAGCACCTGTGTCCGCCTCATCCACCAGGCCCGGCTTGGGAGTGGCATGCAACTCTGCACGAAGAGCATCTGCAGCCTCCCTTGCAAGTAACACCGGCAGCGATGATGAGGGCAACATGCTCACTGCCTCCTGCATATTCCCTTCGGCAATCGCCGCTCTCACACGAGAGGCTGACACCGGTGCGCCGCCGGCCGTCATGCGCTCTATTTCTTCGACAGCTATTCCTCGCACCGGCAAAATTGTCTTCATCAATTCATTATAGCGGCTTGTGAGCATATCGATTGGCTCTGTGCCTACAAAGCGCACCGAAGCTCCGAGCGCAGGAGCTATATGACGTGCAAATATATCAAGATCAAGAGCTATCGAGACATCTGTGGTATCCTCAATCCGCTTCAGGAAATAAGAAGGGAATGTCGAGGCCGACACAGCATATCGGCTTCCGGGACACACAATCACATTTTCAATATCCCGGCAGCCTGACTCTATCATGCGCACTCGCTCGGAATAGGTATATAAGGATTTATCCTCCCCTACCGGAATAACATATAGATGATCAACCCTCCGCGCCGCTTCTGTAATAAGATATTTATGACCAAGCGTAAACGGATTGCAATTCATGATAATCACACCGTTGCGGCCTGCAACGGCCATAGAGCGCAAAATATCGGCATATCCGGAAATTCCTCTTGGATTGCTCTCCATCAAGATAGCCTTGTGTGAACGGCCGATCGTGTGAAATGCCAAAGACTCAAAGACACTTTCATTCTCCGGCTTGGTGAACAGCGTGAGATGACGCAGCCCTCTGGAAGATGCCTCCTGGCGCAAGCGGCTTACAAGAGTGTTGGTGACACCAAGATCACGCGCCGCCTCGCTTACCGCCACACATTTTATCACATCGCCGCAAAGTCCGGCCCCGCCTAAAAGAGTGTCGGAAGAGTCAAATACCCCCACATAAAAATCGAGCTTATCATCAAGCCTGATTCCGGCCTCCTCAAGCAGAGCCTGCACCATGAGCCGTTGTGACGGTATTCCGAGGTGTATTTCGCGGGTTTCGGTAATCATGCGTGATAACTGGATATCATGAGGGAAATGCGGGCAAGTAAATCATCATAAGAATGCGCGCCGGTGCGCATGCACACCCGTGCATCATTTCCACACATAAGACATTTTCGGGACTCAAGGCCGAGTTCCGTGCGACTCATGGGCATCCCTTCGGGAGAAAACACATCAATGTCAAACAATCTTCCAAGGGGATGATTATCCTCTATGCCGCACGTCTTACGCTTCACACTCTCGGATGAATCTCCAAGAAGCATGAATGCTTCAAATCCTGTAGCGAGATCAAATGTCTCCATGCGCATTATGCAGCCTGCAAACGTGTCTTCCAGCGCTTTAACTGCCGCAGCGGCCACCTTTAATGACATGTCGGAACGCTTCACACTCCCCGGCATCACGATAGTCAGCACGACAAGGGTAGCTGAAGGAGCAGTCTTCAGCCATTCCTGCTGGCGCATGCGACGCCTGTCGCGGCTTTCGAGAAGCATGGGGAGTGTGACAGCTTCGGGAGTCATATAAAAACAGGACTATGTCCTCTGTGTGTGTATTATTCTTCGATATTGCGGATGACATCCATCACAGAGCCGTCGCGATTCATGACCACGCCTACGACTTTGTTGCCGAAAGGCAGAGGATCGGCATCACCGATCACCGACTTGGCACGCTTCTGAAGATCGTGTATATCCACTATGTCAAGGCCGGCTGCACGAAGGCGCTCGGCAAGTTCGGGCCTGCGGGGATTCACTGCAATGCCATATTCCGTAACGATAACATCGACACTGCTTCCGGGGGTAATCAGAGTGGTCACTTCCTCTACCACGCAAGGTATGCGCCCGCGGAGCATGGGACACACTATTATGGATAGGGCTGAGTCGGCTGCGGTATCAGGATGGCCTCCTATCGCACCGCGTATGATGCCGTCGCTGCCCACGAGCACATTGACATTGAAGTTGACATCCACCTCAAGAGCAGAAAGAATCACTATGTCGAGGTAATGCACGGCAGAACCGGGTTCATCGGCACTTGCATATTCATTGGCGCTCACCTCCTTGTGCATGGGGTTATTCTTGAGACTCTCGGCTGCTACCTTATCGAAGCTCTGGACGTCAATAAGGCGCTTTATAAGACCCTCCTCATGCAGCTTCACCATATGAGCCGTGATGCCGCCGAGTGCAAAATCAGCCACAATATTATTTTCGATCATGCTCTCACGCAGGAATTTCACAGCTGCGAGAGATGCGCCACCTGATCCGGTCTGAATCGAAAATCCGTTCTTGAAGTAGCCGCTGTTGATGATCACCTTGGCCGCCTGCTGAGCGAGCAATATATCACGTGGGTTCTTAGTGTCGCGTATTGCGCCTGAGGAAATTTTGGAAGAATCGCCTACGGAATCGGCCACGACAACGAAGTCCACATCACGCTCCGAGATGGCATTAGGTGTATTGGGATAGGCCACAAGGTCATCGGTTATAATCACCACCTTGTCGGCATATCGGGCGTCAGGCAACGCATATCCGAGAGAGCCGCATATTGACTTGGCATTCTCAGAGCGAGAGTAGCCGCAGGCGTTACCCAGGGGGTCGGATGAGGGTGCGCCGAGGAAAGCCACATCTATATGCAGATCACCTGTGGCGATGGCGCTGCCGCGTCCGCCGTGACTGCGGAAGATGACAGGCTCCTTCATGAGGCCGTGTGAAATCTCATTGGCAAGCTTGCCGCGCAATCCGGAAGTGGATATGCGTGTGATCACACCATTGCGGATGTGATCAATAAGAGGAGCATGCACATCCGAGAGAGATGATGCCGCAAGATGCAGATCCTTGAAGCCCATTTCGGCGAGCTTGTCGATCACCATGTTCACCACCTTGTCTCCACCACGGAAATGATGGTGGAAAGATATGGTCATTCCATTCTTAAGACCTGAGCGGGTTATAGCCTCTTCAAGAGATGCAAGCTTGGGACTTTTCTGCTGGGCAAGCTGGCGTTCAGTAGGATCCTTAGCATAATTGGCAGGGTCATACACGGGTTTGCCCACTTTGCCGGCCATGGCGGCAATATCCTGTTGTCTGTCCTTCAAAGTATTCATTTCAAGTCCTCCTCTTTTAATATTCCTGATGCTTTTGCAAGTTCTATGGTGCGCTCTGCACGTATCACAACCGGACGGTCTACCATCTTGCCATTGACAGAGATCACACCCGAGCCTTTCTTCTCAGCCTCTTTTATCGCAGCTATGATAGTGAGCGCCTTGTCTATATCTTTCTGAGTGGGAGCGAATACCTCATTGACAATTTCTATCTGACGGGGGTTTATTATAGACTTTCCGTCGAAGCCTATGGTCTTGATATATTCCACCTCTTTGCGGAATGTCTCCATGTCATTGAGGTTGGAGTATACTGTATCAAGAGCTGCTATGCCGGCTGCGCGCGCGGCCACCACTATAGTCTCACGAGCCAGGCGAAGTTCCTCTCCTTCCTTGCTGCGCTGAGTCTTCATGTTGGCACAATAGTCTTCCGCGCCAAGAGCTATACCCATCATGCGTTTTGAGGCGGTTGCGATGGCATAGGCGTTCACCACTCCGAGAGCGCCCTCTATAGCCGCCATAATCTGCGTACGTCCGAGACATCCGAGTTCCTTTTCCACACGCTCGATCTCTCTCTCTACTTCCACTACCTCCTCGGCGGTTTCGGTCTTGGGCATGCGTATCACATGGACCCCGGCCTTGATCACAGCCTCAATATCCTTCTTGCCATAAGGAGTGGACAGAGGGTTGATGCGCACTACCATCTCGGTGTTTCCGTAGTCGATGGTCTTGAGCGCGTTATGCACCAGCAGACGGGCCGCGTCTTTCTCGGCCATTGAGACAGAGTCTTCGAGGTCGAGCATGATTGAATCGGGCTTATATATGTAAGCGTCCTGCATCATCGCCGGGTTGTTGCCCGGGACAAACATCATTGTTCTTCTGAGTCTTTCCATTTTGCGGGAGATGATTTTGGATTTAGATTAATCGGCCCATACATCCTTGCCGGTGGCGCGCACGGCAGCGGCGGTGACACGAGCACGGATAGTGCAGTCGAGGGCGCCTTTATCGGTAGCATCGACCACGGCATCTTTCACTCCCATCTCAGAGAGCGTATCCTCTATGACTTTCTTGATTTGACGGCCAAACTGCAGAGCGACTGTGCTCTGAAGATTAATCGTAAGGCCCGGGGCTTCGGAGGGTGAGATTTCGATAAGAATGTCTCCGGACTCCAGTGTGCCCGCATAGGAGCTGTTGAGTTTCATTAGACCAGGTATAATTTAAGGTTGAGATGCGTTGGTAATGTCGGGTAAATCCGACTGAGTTTTCACGGGCAAAGGTAATGAAACTTTTTAACCTGCAAAAATAAATGTGTAAAAAAGTCAGAAAAAATTAAAACCGACGACGTGTGGAGTTCCCACCATGTCACTTTCGGATAGAAGAATCGCTCTTAGAGGATGCCGGGGTCTTGGCAGCCGGGGTCTTGGCAGCCGGCTTCCGGCGCCGGAAGAGTCCGGGCAGAAATCGATTGAAATCTCTTTTGTAAAGGATGCCTATGCCCTGTGTGGTAAGAGCCGACCGCAGGTAGTAATTCTGGTCATTGAAATGATTGTAGGCTTTCAGTCGAAGTGTGCCGGAGGGATTGAGCAGATATTCAAGATCGAAATCTCCTACGAATGTGGTGTTGGATGTAGTGCGATCCCTATAACCTACGTTTCCATTGAAAAGCAGACGGTTATTGAATAGTGCGGATGACAGAGCGAGGTCTACTTCCATATCGGAGAAATCGCCTTTTTCGGTGCGGAAATATGGCGAGAACGTCCATCCAGGGGCGAGTTGTCCGAGCATCTGGCCAAGCTGAGTGGAAAGTGTGGATGAAGCTACCGATGCGAGTTCGTTATTGGAGCCATCGGTATTCATATAGTCAGGTGTATAAAAACGGTTAAGGGCCAGCAGATATATTATCTGGCGGTTCATCATATCCGATGTTGATACAATGCTTCTCACCTTGCCCGCCACATCCGATGAAAGAGTGGGGAAATCAAGATCGAATGAGATCTCCGGGCTCTGCATTTCCCCATCCACTTTGAGGAGAGCCTCCACCGGCACGTTGGTACGGTTAAGCTCGCGATCGGTGGCAAATGACTTGTCAAGCTCAGTAAGAGATGTATTTACTCTATAAGCTGCAGTGAGAGAAAGAATGGCCCTTAGAGGGTCTCCGTTGAAAGTGATCTTGGAGCCTTCGCGTATCTTGAAATCCCTTACTATAAGATCCTGCAGGGTAAAGTTATATAGGCCTTGAGCAAGGGTATACGTACCATATAGGTTAAGTTCATCATCCGAATTATATGTCATGCGCATTGCACCGCCTCCTGTGGCAGCAATGCGATCGCCTGCCACGGGATCCATCACAATCGTGACCTTGGCGTCGGGGGTGGCCAGCATGCGCAGATCCATGTCATAACGAGTGGGAACAGCCTGCTCCGCTATTTCGGCCTGACGCCGGAAACGTCGCAGGAATTCCGGCTCCGGCTCCGCCGTCTGCATTTGTTCTTTGATGCGTAATTCTTCCGCCTCCTTCCGCTTGTCGGTAAATGTAATAAACTCATAGTCGGCGGCTTCTTCGTGATCGTCAAGCACGAATGTGAAAGAAGAGCCCGGAGCCGACGTCATATCCACTGCAACGCTGATATAGCCCGGCACTCCATGAAGTGTGCCGGAGCCGTTGCCATAGATGGTGCCCCACCAGCGTGGATTCATGGTCGCATCCGTGTCATACACAAGGAAGTTTCTGGCGCCGGTAATATGGAAGTCAAACGTGGGATCATGAAAGTATCTATGACGCAACGAGCCATTGAGCAGAGCGGTGTGCCCCTGTCGGTCTCTCAAAGTAATGTTATGCAGATCGATGCTGCCCGGGTCAATAATTACCGAATCGCGAGCCGAGTAATAAGTATTGGTGACATCAATTTTCATGCGCAAAGTATCGGCAAACACACGACCTCTGAGGTCTATATCCTTAAACGTGCCATAAAGCTTGACATATCCTGAAGCTCTTCCTTGCACATCGGAGCTGAATGCGGCCATAAACGGCTGCAGGAATCCTACATTGACTTTATCTGCATCGATTTCAAGGCTGAGAGAATCGGCACCCACAAAAATATCGCCATATATGCGGGCTGCTCTATGATATTTCTCCGATACATCGGCATCGATGTGCACTGCCTTCCTCTCCTTATCAAAATGACTTTTAATCAATGCGTCGCCAAGCAAAGAATGATTATATGTAAGTCCTGCCACTCTTAAAGCATCGGTATACAATAACGGATGCGGGCCAAGCAATCCTGCGCCGCGAAGAAGGCCTGAGGCGCGGCCGCCGAATGTCACGTAATTTATATTAAGAGTCTCAAAGACATAATCAAGATCTATGTTCTGCAATGTCACGAGCAACTCTTTATCAGCATCCTTCGAGACCAGCCCGTCAATAAGAGCGAGCTGCCCGGAGCGCATCACGCACACACTGTCTATACTCAATTCTTGCCCCGACCATCGCATCAACGCGGGGGCCACTCTCCATATGGTATCGTTGACAGCGAATTGAGATGGATTTACTCTCACTATCACAGGACGGCCATCCGGGCCCTTGTCTCCGAATGTGCCTGTGAGCGAGAGACTGCCGTGATACGCATTCGGACGGTCGAATTTCCAGGCCAGGTCGGTATTTATTCTGTCGTTGGCCGCATTGGCCTCTACGCATACTCCAATGTCTCCCTTCTTATTGGGCAACAGCGATGAGACTCTCAGAGTGCAGTTATTGGAAGCAGTATCTACATCAAGTGCAAGATGAGTGTTTCTTATGAGCTTATCTCTGCCCTGTTGCAAGTATGGTACATCCATAAGGATGGATGCCGTGCCTGCGGCAGTGTTGCACGCTCCTGATATTTCCAGATCCTCAAGCAATGTCACCGGCAATTTCAGCATATCCAGCAATGGAGAAGTGTGGAAGACCTTTACATTCCATTGATAATTCTGAGGACGTGTAGGAGCTACGTGGCCCACGAGTGTGGGCAGGAAGTATGATGCAAGCTCCTTGATGGAGGCCGGCAGGGATGCAAAATTGAAGTCGCCCACTACAGAGGCGTTGACAATGTCACTCGTAAGATTCAGAGAATATGGCAGCTCTGAATGATCGCTATCGAGATGCACATGATCCAGATACACATCGTGATACCTGTTATTAGAAAAACGTATGTCTGAGAAATCAGCATAGCCATTTAGATTGTCGAGATTATTGCCGGCAATCGAGATATCAAAGGCGCCGCTCACCCTCACATCGGCATAATCTGCGGCGAGGCCAAGAGGAGAGAGCCTCAGAGTGCGCACGTTTCCTTGGATATCAGCATGCGGAATCACACTGGCTATATCGGCCTCGCCTACGATATCAAGATCTACATTACTGTCAAGTATACTTACGTTACCAGCCACAAGATTGGCTCTCTTGGATACTCTGGCAGTAATATTCTTATAGTCATAGCCTTTGAGCTGCAACAACGGCGCATTGAGATCTATCTCGCCATCCAGTATCCCCGGGCCTACACGCATGCTTAAAGAAGTGGTGGCCGAGACGTCGCCAAGCAAGCTATTGTCTATCAGCTTTCCTACTCTAAACCGTGGGGTCATGAAGTTTCCTTTTATGTCGTAGGCTTTGCCGACTTTGCGTGCAGTGGCATCTATTTTTGCCGTGCCTTGCGCACATTCTATCCATAATTTTGCGACAGCCGCCTCAGGAGATCCGGAAGCTTTCCCTGTAATTGCAAACTTCCCAAGCCTTCGGATTATTGCCGCGTCGCTTTGCGACAATGTAAGAAAATCTGTGAGTATTGCGCTTAAAGTGCTGCCATCGGCATGGAGAGACAGTTCCGAGAGATCACACCGCATATTGCCTTGAGCTGAGGCTGTATGGTCAACCTTGCCCCGCAAATGCAGCTCAAGACCTTCCGGCATACTTATATCCAACAGGTTAACCGCAATATTGCTTCTATCATAATCTACATCGGCGGCAAGAGTCATCTTGCCGGGATAATTAGCCAGCGCCGGCAAGAGCGGTGCAAAATCTGCAGGTGTAATTTTAGTCTCGCTCAGCGATATATGGATGTTCTGCGCAAGAATCTGCGATGGAATATCCTTAAGCCCGGCAAGCTTGAAGACAACGTCGGAAGGAGCTATATATGATCCCGGCAGCCTCAGGTGTAAGGATTCTATAGCCAGTGAATCGGCATTGATAATAAATTTTCCGCCAAGGCTTCTTACATCAAGGCCCGAACGTTCGGAAAGTGAAAGACGGCGAAGGTCTATGGCAAAGTCATCATTACGCAGCACCGGAAGCCGCAGGTCGGCTGCTAAGTCGCGTATATCCAGATGATTGACATCCAGTCTTCCGGGATCAGCAAGACGCGGACACCAAAGCCGGTCGAAACGTACAGCGCATCGACGAAGAACAATATTATGAATCTGGAGATCAAAACGTTGTGGCGGCTTATTCTTATCCTTCGGAGCAAACGCATCTATAAGAAACTGTATATTGGTAGGGCCGGCCTTCGTTTTCTGGACAATATGTGCCTCCAGTCCCACAATCTCTCCAAAAGTCACCACCACCTTGCCATCAAATATAAGTCGCCATATTCCAATGCCGGCACCTATCTTTTCAGCAGTTGCAACCGGCTCTCCTTGCGGGTCACGCAGACTCACCCCCTGCAACTCAACTTTGTTAAATGGAGATATTGACAGTCGCTCCACTTCAAATGTGCCCCCTGTCAACTTATTTAACTCGCTACAAGCCACCGCCTTCACACAGTTCTGCACAAACGGCAAGGAGAGCGCTGCATAGAGGAGCACATAAAATGCTGCCACTGTGAGCACTAAAGAAAAAAGTATACCTCGAATTATCTTATAGACCTTGCGCAAGGCGGGAGTACGGTTTTAGGAGTGCAAAATTACTCATAATTTTTTTTGCAGACAAAATTCTAATCACTAACTTTGCATGAAAATATATTCTTATGAGTGACATAATCCTTGGCATCGAATCTTCATGTGACGACACATCGGCAGCAGTCGTGAAAGATGGTATTCTGCTCAGCAATATCATAGCCTCACAGAAAGTGCATGAATCCTACGGCGGAGTAGTGCCGGAACTCGCCTCGCGCGCTCATATCCAGAATATTGTTCCGGTAGTGAACGAGGCTTTAAGGCAGGCAGGCATCGACAGGCAGGATCTATCGGCCATTGCTTTCACACGCGGCCCAGGACTGCTCGGATCGCTGCTCGTGGGCACATCATTTGCCAAAGGGCTGGCCATATCACTTGACATACCCACAATTGACGTAAACCATCTTCATGCCCATGTGCTGTCTCACTTTGTGAGACAACTCCCGGAAGATGAAGTGCCTGAATTCCCTTACATGTGTCTGCTTATATCCGGAGGCAATTCACAGATTATACTGGTGCACAGTCCTTATGATATGGAAATAATAGGGCGCACAATCGATGACGCAGCAGGAGAGGCATTTGACAAGTGTGCCAAGGTCATGGGGCTTCCCTACCCCGGCGGCCCGCATATAGACCGGCTTGCCACTGAGGGTGACCCGCTGAAATTCAAATTTTCCAAGCCACATATCCCTGACCTGGACTACTCGTTCTCAGGACTCAAGACTTCGTTTCTCTATACATTGCGCGATGCCTTAAAAACCGATCCTGACTTCATTGCGGAAAATATGCCGGATCTCGCCGCATCACTGCAACATACTATCATTGAAATATTATTGCACAAGCTCTCCCTTGCATTAGAACACCATCCCGTGAGACACCTGGCAATAGGAGGAGGTGTTTCGGCCAATAGCGGCGTGCGTGCCGCAATAGCTGATTTCTGTGCCCGACACAAGATAAGAGCCTGGATACCACCACGTCCATTCACTACCGACAACGCAGCGATGGTGGCTATAGCAGGATATTTCAAATATCGACAGAAAGACTTCGCATCTCTTGATCTCCCAGCTTACTCACGAGTAACAATCTGACAACACCATGACCAAACACACGCACCACACCGAAAGCCGGCACGTAGTGATCTACGGATATACGCGCGAGGATCTGCTCCGCATAATGAAGCATTTCCAAACAGCCCTGCCTGAGTATATCAACATAGAGTTTACAACAAAAGCTCTGTGCACGCACATCAAGCTTGTGGGAAGCGCTCCGGGAATTGAGCTTCTTCGATTCAATATGAACCGGTATCACCGTGCTCTCGCCGACATCTTTCCCGAAGAGGTAATAGCTCTTGAGGATACAAGTCTATCACAGATTCTTGGCGCCAAACTGCTTGAGAATGAACTGACAATATCTTCGGCAGAATCTTGCACCGGAGGTGCGATAGCACACAGGATTGTGCAGACATCGGGCTCTTCAGCCTATTTCATCGGGTCGGTCGTAAGCTATTCCAATGAGGTGAAGGCCGGTGTGCTTGGTGTAGACCGTGCCGTTATAGCCAGGCATGGAGCAGTGAGCAAGCAAGTGGCAGAAGCGATGGTGAACGGAGTGTGCTCGCTCATGCACACCGATTGCGGCATGGCCACTACCGGCATAGCAGGCCCAGGAGGGGGATCGCCGGCAAAGCCCGTCGGCACTGTGTGGATTGCCGTAAAATACGGTGACATGGTAGTGAGCGAGTCACGTCATTTCCAGGGCAACCGCGAAGAGGTGATAGAAAGCGCTTCCAATCATGCAATGATGATGATGCTCTCTGTGCTGAAACATAATTACCAGCCGCCGGAATATGGCGGCGATGAATAATGATCGTTTATTCCCATACTCTTTCTATGAGCTTGTTTAAAACGACAAAGTGAATTTGCGGTCGTAGGCTTGAAGCAGGTTTCTTCTTGAGGAGAGGGTGCCTTGTGAGCTATGTGACTACGCTGCAGATGGGTTTATCCGACCTCGGATGTTTTTTTACCGAAGAGAGCCGCCACAAATTTCACATTTATTTTTAAACAGGCTCTAAACTTTAGACGCACATCGGATGTAAATTATATTACAGGCACCTATTGACCTACATAATATTTTTTACTCCATGAATCGCACCACCTTCTACTTAGGCATAGCCATACTCGTGCTATCTACCCTGTATTGGGCCGTTTCATGTTCTGACAAGGAACGGACAAGCACTGCCTCCTCCGCGTCGCAACCGACAGCACCCATGCCACGCCTTGGCTCCAAGGGTGACGGCCCGTCATATGATAAAAGTTCCGACATCATCCTGCAGAATATGATTGACTCTGTGGCGCCAAAATTCGTGCTTCACGAGTTTCATGATATTGTCTCAGGCAATAAGATTTCCTACAATCTTCTCTCTCCGGCCGCCACTCCGGGCAAAAAGTATCCGCTTATATTATTCATGGCCGATGCCAGCACTCCCGGACTGACTCCATCCTACCCCCTTACGCAAGGCTATGGAGCACTTGTGTGGGGTACCGATGCCTGGCAACGCATACATCCGTGCTACGTATTGGTGCCACAATTCTCAGGAGTGGCAGTAAATGATGCGTTTAAGCACACCGCCGAAGTAGATGCCGTAATAAGATTGCTTGATACCATTGCAAATGAATATGCTGTAGACACTGATCGCATCTACACCACCGGACAATCAATGGGCGGCATGATCTCTATGTATTACAATGTGACTTATCCAAATGTCTTTGCAGCGTCCCTGCTTGTAGACTGTCACTGGGATCCGGCCTTATTTCCGGAATTGGCTCACCACAAAATAGCATATATCGTGGCGGGCGGCAATCCCAAATCGACCGGAGGTGCAAAAGCTCTAATGGAGTGTGCTGAACAAGAGGGCATAAAATATGAATATACTGAATTCAGTGCCCGACTCCCTCTTCATGAGCAAGATTCAATAACAGGAGAATTACTCAAAGCCAACGCACCGCTTAATGTAATATGCTTCAAAACCGGGACAGTGCTTCCTCCTGGCGACAAGGGAAATGAACATATGCATTCTTTCGACGCCGCTTACTCGCTTACCCCTATCCGCGAATGGCTTTTTAGTCAACATAAATAATGGCTTTACGCTACTTTTTCAGAATTATATGTTCCCTCATTAAACCCCTCCAAGCTTAATTGATCATAATAACAAAATAATACATCTCCTATTATGATCAGAAAAACTATTTTGGCTCTCACCATAGCCGGGCTTTCATCGTTTTCAATATCCGCCTTTGCGACGACTCCCTCTCCTGCCTCAACAGACTCTGTCGCGACAACTATTCCCCTCAACAGTAGAGGCAAGATCAAGAAAGCTTGCCGACACAATGACTTTGAAGGCTTGCGCCTCAATGATGCGCAACGCGCAAGTCTCGATAAAATAGCTACAACCAGGGATAGCACGCTCAAGGCAAATATGCTCAGACTAAAAGCGCAACGAAAGAAAATGAGGCGCGCATGCGACTCTTCCCAATCTGCCTCTCGCTCTCTTTATCTGAAAGGAATCAAAGATGTGCTCACTCCAGAACAATACATGACCTTTCTTGAAAACAGTTATGTAAATTCATATTCTCGTGCAAGAGTCCACATGAAGCACAAATCAGCTAAAGGCCCAAAGACCAGACACAACCGTAAGGCACATCGCACTCACAAATCATAAATCCATCATATCTGTCAACATGAAAAGGCCTCTGTCATAGCGACAGCAGGCCTCTTTCTCTTTCATGCACTTCCGCTCAAAAACTATTCCGGGGCATAGATGCTACACATAAAAAAGATGCGGAGACTCACGTCGGCGCATCTTGATCATATTGGAGTATGAATTTGGGGATGGAGGTCTCAACCAGATTCGAACTGGTGTGAACGGTTTTGCAGACCGGTACCTAACCACTCGGACATGAGACCATCTTGCTTAATACCGAAAGCTCACTTGCTTTCCTCTTTGCGTCAGCAAAATTAGTACATTTATCCGTATCTACCAAATTTTAAGCCAAGTTTTTTATTCCAATACTGATTACCAATTATTTAGCACTCAGCATCACACTTGTAGTATCTACTCCGGAAGTATCGGAAGCTGCTGTGGCTGCTCCAAGACGCTCATTGCGCAACTTCATATATCTGCGGGTAAGCATCCACAAAGTATCATTCTGCCCCTCAGTCAGGCCCCTGTCAAGATCAGGAGAATGAGACGCATATATATTGCGCAGGCTTTCGCTCAAAGCATCGGCTATGCGCAAGCGGGAAATAGTGTCCGGCGCACACTCAAGGCTGTCAGAATATGAACGATAGGCGTCGCATAGCTCTGCATACAGTTGCACTACTTCTTCATTATCCACATTGTCGCTCCGCTCTTCAGAACAAGCAGCGAAAATAAATGACAAAACTCCTGCAATTAAAAAAATCTTCCTCATTTCTCCGCCAGTTTAGATTTAAGATACTTCCCGGTGTAAGACATCTCACAGTCGGCTATCTGCTCCGGAGTTCCTGTGGCTACTATCATGCCTCCAGCATCTCCCCCCTCGGGTCCTATGTCTATCACGTGGTCGGCACATTTTATCACATCAAGGTTATGTTCGATTACCAGAACAGTATGCCCTCGGTCCACGAGACTGCGCAGTGAGCGCATAAGGGTATAAATGTCATGAAAATGCAAGCCGGTGGTAGGCTCGTCGAAAATAAAGAGAGTGGGCTCTGTCTTTTCCTGAGACAAATACCAGGCAAGCTTCACTCGCTGACTCTCTCCGCCCGAAAGAGATGATGATGTCTGGCCAAGTTTGACATATCCCAATCCTACATCCGCAAGTGGCTGAAGCTTGCGCACCACCCTGAGCGCCCCGGCAGATCCCTCTTCTCTAAAAAAGGTGATCGCCTCTTCCACAGTCATGTCAAGCACGTCGGCGATATTCTTGCCGGCAAACGTTATCTCGAGCACATCTTTTTTGAAACGCTTGCCCCCACATTCATCGCAGGGGATCGTGATATCGGCCATGAACTGCATGGGAATTGTCACGGTGCCCTCTCCCTTGCAGTGCTCACAGCGTCCCCCCTCGGCATTAAATGAGAAATAGGCAGGAGTGAAACCCATCTGGCGGGCAGCCTGTGTTTCCGCAAATATGCGCCTGACTTCATCATAGGCTTTGAGATAAGTGGCCGGATTAGAGCGGGAAGAGGTGCCTATGGGGTTCTGATCTACGAATTCCACATGCCTTACGTCATCAATATCTCCCCCTAAGGAGGAGTGGCGGCCGGGGGTGTCGCCGGCTTCGCCCAAATGACGCAGCATCGCCTTGTAGAGCACTTCCCTCACAAGCGTGCTCTTGCCCGAGCCGCTCACTCCGGTCACCACAGTAAGAATACCTAATGGGAATCTTACATTCACATTCTTAAGATTATTCTGACACGCCCCCTTCACCTCAATGAATTTCTTCCAAGGGTGTCTTCTGGCCGGATAAGGAATACTTCTGCTGTGGTTCAGATAATCTATCGTGAGAGATTCCGATGCCTTGCACTCTCCGGCAAGCACCTCGGACATGGCTCCGGCATATACCAGTCTTCCGCCATGCTGACCTGCACGAGGGCCTATGTCGATAAGATAATCCGAGGAGCGCATTATATCCTCATCATGCTCCACTACAACTACCGTGTTGCCAAGTTGCTGCAACTGGCGCAACACCGAAACCAGACGGTCGGTATCACGCGAGTGAAGCCCTATGGAGGGCTCATCGAGTATATATAAGGAACCGACAAGGCTGCTGCCGAGAGAAGTGGCGAGATTTATACGCTGACTCTCTCCTCCCGATAGAGTATTGCTCATTCTGTCGAGAGTGAGGTAACCCAGGCCCACATCACATAAAAAGCCCAGACGGCTGCGCAGTTCCGCCAACAGTCTCTCGGCTATCATGGAATCGACGGCCGATAGCTCAAGCTTAGCAAAAAAGTCAAGAAGACTGCTTATCGGCATGCGCACCAGTTCGGTAATGGAGCGTGAGCCCACTTTCACGTATTCCACATCCTTGCGCAAGCGGGCTCCATTGCATTCAGGGCATATAGTGCGGCCGCGATAACGCGCCTTCAGCACCCTGTACTGTATCTTGTATTGATTCTTGTCGACCCACTCAAAGAATCCGTCTATGCCCGGCCATACAGGGCCTATGCCCTTCCACAGAAAATCAAGCTCAGAGGAGGTCAGCTCCGAATATGGCTTATGCACCGGAAAATTATAGCGAGGCGCAATCCTCACAAGCTCACGCTTCCATTCGCCCATTTTCTCTCCTCTGAAGCATTGCACTGCATCCTGATACACCGAGAGAGTCTTATCCGGCACTACCAGATCCTCATTTATGCCCATCACCTTGCCGAAGCCTTCACACACCGGGCATGCGCCATATGGATTATTAAAATTAAACATGAGGTCGCTCGGCTCGCGAAACTCTATTCCATCAGCCTCAAAACGATTGGAATATGTGCGCGCTTCTATTTCTCCGTCCTCTTTCCATATTTTGACCACACATTCGCCCCGACCTTCAAACCATGCTGTCTCCAGCGACTCGGCAAGTCTCGATCTCTCATCCAGATCATCGCTCACACTCATGCGGTCGATGAGCAGATGCCACCCTTTGACCGATTTCCTGATCCGTGCAAGCGCCTCTTCTATATCCACAAACTCCCCCTCTCTCTCAAGGCGCGAATAGCCTTCCTTGAGATAGACCTCAAGCTGCATTGACGGTGTGCGACCTTCAGGAATGACAAGAGGCGCAAGCAGAGCAATTCGTGTGCCTGAGGGCATAGACAGAATCTCATCTACTATGCTATCCACTGAATGCTTCTTCACCTCTCTTCCACTCACAGGCGATACAGTCTTGCCTATGCGAGCGAAAAGCATGCGGAGATAATCGTAGATTTCCGTGGCCGTGCCCACCGTAGATCTCGGATTGCGTGTATTCACCTTCTGCTCGATAGCTATGGCAGGGGGCAGGCCGCGGATAAAATCACATTCAGGCTTGTTCATGCGGCCAAGAAACTGCCGCGCATATGCCGACAGGCTTTCCACATATCTGCGCTGCCCCTCGGCATACAATGTATCAAAGGCAAGCGAGGACTTGCCCGAGCCACTCACGCCCGTCACTACGACCAGCTCTCCACGAGGCACCTCCACATCTATATTCTTAAGATTGTTTACCCGTGCCCCTTTCACTATTATATTATCCTGTACAGGTGTATCTTTCATTAATAAGAGTAATTTTAACTTGCAAAGTTACTAAATTTCCAGTAATCATGAAGACGCAATATGCTTATGCTTAAATTAGCTTATGACTTTTTTATACTATTTCAGGAAATATCCTGGTAGTGTCAAAAAATATTACTACCTTTGAGAAACTTTTTTGTATCTGAAGCCGTTATAATTTTAAAGTTCAAAACGTATAACCCATTTAAAACACGATGAAAAAATTATGAAAGCTATCCATGTATTAAGCGCAGTTATCGGCGGTGCAATAGCAGGTGCCGCAGTAGGTCTCCTCTTCGCTCCTGAAAAGGGCAGTGACACCCGCAGCAAAATTGCCGACATACTTCGCCAAAAAGGCATCTCCCTCAAGAAGGGCAAGATGGAGGAACTTGTTGAAGAGATCGAAGATCAGATCAACGAGACTCTCTGATTGTGGCCTGTAAGGGGATCATATTCACGCGACATAATCCCCACATAGCATAGGTAAATCAATATATAACAATAAACATTCGTTACATAATATGAAAAATCTCGGTCTTTTATATGCATTTCTTGGCGGTGCCATCGTAGGTTGCGCTTCCGCTCTGCTCTTTGCTCCTGAAAAAGGTGAGGATCTCCGTTCACGCATCTGTACCCTACTGCGCAGAAAGGGCATTAAAATCAGCGATTCTGAAGTAGACCAGCTCGTTTCGGAGCTCGCCGGAACTCTTGAAAAATAATCTAAATCCATAAAGTAATCTTCAGGCTCATACAGAGTCTGAAGATTACCTGTATCTAACAGTTACTTCTTCATCGTAAAGCCCATGAAGAAAGATTTCACGACTCTGCTGAAAGAGACTATAGCCGAGGGCAAACATTACGCCAAGCTACAATTGGACATTGCCAAGCTCACCTTGGTCGAGCGTCTTACACTTCTATTGGCCGGCATCACATTAGGATTGATTGCCGTCCTATGCCTGTGCTTCATGCTGCTGCTGCTGTCATTCTCCGCCGCCTACCTGTTTGAGTCCATAATGTCGCCCGCTCTTGCCTACGCCGCCACAGCCGGAGTGGTAGCCGTCATTCTGATCACAATATATTTCTTGCGTAAATATATTATAATCAACCCTATAGCGCGCCTGGTCTCTAAGCTTTTCCTCAACGACAAAATGTGAATGACCTATGACAAGCAATAACGATAATTTCTTACCCGTACCCAGGCAGGAACCTGCAAAAAAATTCTCCGGCTTCACGATCGATGAACTAAGATACAAGATTGTCTATACAACCTTACAGCGAGAATTCTGTAAAGACAAGCTCATGTCATCCGTGCGCAAGACTATTGACTCCACCCCTTTCATGTCTTCAGGCAAAAAGGGTGGATCCGGCTTTGGCGGAACCGTACTTTCAGGACTGCTGAGAGGATTGAGCTATGCCGATTATTTCGTAGTAGGGTTCTCGCTATTTAAGTCTGTAAAAAGTATATTCAAACTCATAAGACGCAAAAAATGACCGATTATCAAGAGCTGCATATAAATGTCACTCCGTTCTCCGAGGCTGCCTGCGACTTGCTGGCCGCCTTTCTTGCTGATGAGGGCTATGAGTCATTCGTGACCGATGAATCCGGCCTTACCGCCTATATTTCAGCATCTTGCTTCTCCCCCGAGACTGTAGCCGGAATCGTGGATTCATTCCCTATGCCCGTAAGCCTCTCGACCCGCACTAATTTAGTGAAAGGCAAGGACTGGAATGAGGAATGGGAAAAGAATTACTTCCGGCCAATCGTAGTGGGAGAACGTTGCGTGATACACTCCTCTTTTCACACAGACGTGCCTGATGCCGACTTCGACATTGTCATAGACCCCAGAATGGCTTTCGGAACCGGCCACCATGCCACAACTTCTCTTATGCTTGAATACCTCCTGGATATGCCGCTTCAAGACATAAGCGTCATCGACATGGGCACCGGCACCGGTATTCTTGCAATACTTTGCATGATGCGCGGAGCCGCTCATGCCGATGCAATTGAAATTGATCCCGGAGCATGCGAAAATGCCCGCGACAATATAACGCTCAATAATGCCGATGGTATAAACCTAATCTGTGGCGACGCATCTAAGCTTGAAGGTCTCGCTCCGGCCGATCTGCTCATCGCAAACATCAACCGCAATATTATCCTGGCAGACATAGATGCTTACTCTGCAACTCTAAATAATGGCGGACAGATGCTGCTAAGCGGCTTTTATGAAGATGACGTGGCTCTGATAGAAGCTCGCGCACTTCCTCTCGGGTTGAAGACCACTGAAAAGAAAGTGCGCGATAAGTGGTGTGCCCTGCGTCTTGTCAAAGCCTGACATAGACTTATGATTCAGCGCAAGCGGTCATAGCCCGATAACTTACGCATGTCAGAACCTATGCACCGGATAGCGACTATCAGGGCGATTATGGCGACAAACGGCGCTATAACGATGCTGCTCCAGGCCATACCCCGGGCCCCTTCGACCCCGGCATAGCTTGACGCAATCCAGGCACTTGCCATAGCAGCCAGTGTAAGGACTATGGAAAGCATGCATATTTTGCGCTGCTCCTTGAGTGCCTTATAGCGGAATATGCCTATGAGCGGGAGCAATGTGCTCAGAAGGGAGACCACCAGAATATACCATGTAGGCATATAAGTCTTGCCTGTACCCTCCACCGTCATAGAGAGTGCTGTGAAATTTACTGTGATGTCGGCTCCCTGAATCTGTCCGAGAGAGCAGAAAGAGAAGAGGGCCATCATCACGGCTGAAATAAGCAGCATGAGTGTCTGCCAACGTTGAATTACCATCGTATTTAAATTTAAGAGGTTTGTTCATAATGGAGAGTCTGCAAAATTACAAAATTTTCCAGGAAGTTTCGAAAACCTGGCTTAATATTTGTTCCTGGCTTTTCTTTCATCCTACTCTAACTTGATGACCATGACTCAATACCAGCATACCCCCTCATCCATAAGTGCCATGCTTACGCGCGGCCACCTCAATGAAGCTATTGCAGCTCTCAAAGAGATGAACCTCTCCACAGGCCTGCTCGATGAGCTGCATGAGGCTGAGATAATATACACCCAGATGCTCCGCTTCTTCGGACAGGGTGCTCCCGACCCAGGACGCGATGAGGTGCGTGCCACTGTAAGAGAGAAACTATTCAGCATCACCGATTCCCTGCATCGACAGGCTCTCACGGACACCTCATCAGCCTATTACTATACTCAGGTGCGCACTGCAAGATTATCCGCAAGGCCACCTCTTGCCGATGTCATATCCGCAACCATAGCCTCTGCCTCTAATGTAGCTCTGGCCGACGCTACAGGAGACTATGACAGCGACCTGCACAAAAAATTTGAGCATAATCTTGAGACTCTGTTCAATGCCATCTGGATAAATCAAAGTCTGTCGCCGCGTGATGCCAGCATTATCTCCGAGTTCTTAATTAACACCGACACCGAAGAGGAAGCATCAACTCTTGTCGCGGCCATAATGCTCAGCGCGCTCACTCTCAGCTCTTTGGAATTCTTTGATCGCCGCAAGCTGGAAATCATGCTATCTCTCTACGCCAGAGCTTCACATCCCATACTCGGAGCCAGAGCTCTTGTGGGGGCAACCCTTGTCTTTGCCAGGCATTCCGACAGAGCCTCGGCAGGCGAGAGCATACGAAGACTCAGCCTTGAAGCCAGCGAGCGGCCCGGCTTCCGCAAAGAAATGCGTGCGCTCATAGCGGCTATGCTCCACACCCGCGACACAGATCGAGTCAACCGCAAGCTCACCGATGAAATCATGCCGCCCATCATGAGGCTCAAGCCCGAAATAGAGAAGCGCATAAAAGAACTTGATGCCGATGAACTTTCCTCTCCCGAAGAGGCCCCGGAATGGATGGAGATGATTGAAAAAAGTGGAGTGGAGGAAAAATTACGTGAATTCTCGGAAATGCAGATGGAAGGCGCCGATGTCATGATGGGTGCATTTGCGGCAATGAAGAATTTTCCGTTTTTCCGGGAAATGTATGCCTGGTTCCTGCCCTTCTCCACTCTTCAGAGTGATGTGCACGCATCCCTGGCAAACGTACCCTCCGTGATGAGCGAAATGATGCTTAACATGCCTGTGTTCTGCGACTCCGACAAGTATTCGCTCGCCTTGGCATTATCCCGCATGCCGGCAAATCAGGCCAATGCCATGAGTTCTCAACTCAATAATCAGTTTGAAGCTCTTGGAGAAGAAGCACGCACTTCACTCTCCCACCGACTCGCATCGGGACTTGAAAGTGAAATAACGCTATATCTGCGTGATTTATTCCGTTTCTACCGCCTCTCCCCCCGCAAAGGGGATTTTTCCGATCCGTTTGCAGGAGCTTTCCGTCTGCCCAATGCCCCACTGTTCTCACATATCAATGATGATGATGAATTGCTTCGGCTTATGGCTGACTTCCTCTTCAAGCGCGCTTACTGGCAGGAAGCCGCGCCATTGTATGCCCGCCTCTCCTCTTCTCTCATGGCAGAGCCATCTGACTCGCAGAAGCAAGGATTCTGTCTTGAAAAGGCCGGCAATATTGCCGAAGCGCTGAAAGCTTACCGCATGGCGGAACTGCTCGATGATCCCTCATCTTGGCTTCTCAAGCGACTTGGAGCTTGTCTGCGCGCATCAGGAAAATACGCGGAAGCTGCAAATTACTATGCCCGGGCGCTTGACAAAGACCCGGAAAATATGCGACTGGAGCTTTTGAGAGGCCATTCGCTTCTTGAAGCGGGCAACACGGCTGAGGCCCTCAAATCCTATTATAAGGTGGATTATCTCGACCCTCATGGCAAACGATCTCTCAGGCCCATAGCCTGGTGTGAATTCCTGCTCGGCCACTTCTCCAAGAGCATTGTTCGTTACGAGAAAATCATAACAGGCGATGATACTGTAGCGTCCGATTTCCTCAATTACGGCCATGTGCTCTTTGCCTCCGGCCACATCGGCAAAGCAGCCGAAGCTTACCGCAGGAGCATAGCAATGAGTGATCTGGAGACATTCCGCGAGCAATACGCCTCTGATTCCGAGACGCTAAGAGAAAAAGGAATTGCCGGGCCTGATATCCGTCTCATGACCGAACTTGTAACGCTCAACTGATTTTTGCCCCGACTCGCAACATGTTTCTGAGTATTTTTTGTTAATTTCGCAGAAAATTACATATTATGGCCCAGAAACCTTCAATTCCCAAGGGCACCCGCGACTTTTCGCCGTTGGAGATGGCCCGCCGTGACTATATATTCACCACTATCACAGAGCAGTTCCGCCGCTTCGGTTACCACAGAATAGAGACTCCAGCAATGGAAAATCTATCTACACTCATGGGTAAATATGGAGAGGAAGGAGACAAGCTCCTGTTTAAGATTCTCAATTCGGGAGACTTCATGCGCTCTGTGCAAGAAGAGGATCTGCAAACACGCAATTTGCCTCGGCTCACCTCTGAGATGTGTGAGAAAGGACTGCGCTATGACCTCACTGTGCCGTTTGCCAGATATGTAGTGCAGCATCGTGCCGAATTACAGATGCCTTTCAAGCGCTTCCAGATTCAACCGGTGTGGCGAGCTGACAGGCCGCAGAAAGGCAGATACCGCGAATTCTATCAATGTGACGCCGATGTAGTAGGCTCTACCTCCCTGCTCAACGAGGTGGAGCTGCTGCAGCTTATCGATGCAGTTTTCAGCCAATTAGGAATACGCGTCGCAATAAAGGTCAACAACCGCAAGATTCTCGCCGGCATAGCAGAAGTGTTGGGCTGCCCTGAAAAGATAATCGACATCACAGTGGCAATTGACAAAATCGACAAAATAGGTCTTGAAGCTGTAGAGGGAGAGCTGTCTTCCAAGTGTCTATCCGCTGAACAGATCGAAAAGCTCCGCCCTGTGCTGAATCTTGAAGGTGACAACGCCTCTAAACTCGCCGGAATGCAAGAACTGCTCAACTGTAGTGAAGAGGGCAAAAAGGGTGTAGAGGAACTGCGTTTCGTAGCTTCGGCCTTCGACTCTCTCGGCCATAAGGCAGTCCTTGATCTTGACTTCTCATTGGCTCGTGGTCTTAACTACTACACCGGCACCATCATTGAGGTCAAGGCTCTTGATGTGGAGATAGGCTCGATCACAGGCGGAGGAAGATATGACAATCTTACGGGTGTATTCGGCATGCCCGGGCTATCCGGAGTCGGCATCAGTTTCGGCGCCGACCGCATATACGATGTGCTGAATGCACTTAACCTGTATCCTGAGGGGCTATCCGGAGCAAGCCGGGTAATGTTTGTCAACTTCGGAGAGCGTGAAGCCATGCGGGCTATGCAAATTGCAAAGAATCTCCGCGAGAATGGAATCTCTGTAACTGTATACCCCGATACGGCAAAAATGAAAAAACAAATGGCGCTGGCCAATGCCGAGCACATTCCATTCGTAGCTATAATCGGCAGCGATGAGCTTGAGGCTGGCACCGTGACTCTGAAAAATATGACTTCGGGCGAACAGCAGACCGTATCTCCTGACAAATTGCCTGAAATTCTGAAATGACAAGATACCTGTATATTCTTATTGTTCTGATTGCCGTAACTCTGCAGGGATGTGGCAAAGGGAACACCGTCGCTACAGATTCACAAAAAGGAAAGCTCTCATATGCGCGCAACCTGCGCATATACAGAGACGGCAATTGCACCGTGGCAAGCATATATAACTCCGGCGACTCCACCGTAAGCATCAGCACCTACATCTTCCCTGACTCCGACACCACATCGGTCATACCATCCATGGCCGATGCCGTGGTGCTACATCCATCAAAGTTATCAAGGCTCATGGTATACTCTACTGTGCATGCCTCCGCCCTCAAAGAGTTGGGGGCACTTGATGCAGTGAAGATTGTGGGGGATGCCCAATACTTTTCCATGCCTGAGATAACACAGGGCATCGCCGCTGGTAAAATAACTGACGGCGGCACGCAACAGGCCCCTGTGAAAGAACGCATAATCAAGGCGGCTCCCGGAGCGATCATCATCAGTAACTATGAAGGCATGGACGCATCGGCCATAGAGAGGCTCGGCATTCCTATAATATATATGAACGAATCGCAAGAGAACGATCCTCTCGGTCGTGCCGAATGGATAAAACTGATAGGACTCATAGCCCGGCACTCACAAAAGGCCGACAGCATTTTCGCCTCAACCCAGAAAAACTATGTCGCGCTGTCAGACCTTGCAAAAGGCGCTTCACATAAACCCAAAGTGCTTTGTGAGACTATGTATCAGGGAGTATGGAATGTAGCCGGAGGCGACAGCTACGCAGCTCGGCTGATTGCCGACGCCGGAGGTGATTATCCTTGGAAAGATGACTCTCACACCGGCTCTCTGCAATTGCCTTTCGAGAGCGTGCTTGCAAAGGCCTCCGACGCCGATTTATGGCTGATACGGGTATTTGGTGTGAATGTCACACTCGACTATCTACGAAAGCAAGATGAGCGCTATATGCTCTTCGCGCCTGCAATCAATTTCTCTGACAAGGATAAAGGGATATGGACGGCTGACACGTCAAAGGTGCCATTCTTTGATGAGACACCATTCCACCCGGATCTTGCGTTAAAAGACTATATAGCCATATTCCATCCCGATCTACTCCCGAATTTCTCACCGAAATATTTTACTAAGGTCTCCAAGTAATCCACGACACCACATAATGTCCTCCGAAGCCACATCCCGAGCATGGCTAAAATCTCCTGCCTTGCGGTTCCTTATACTTGCTTTGGCGCTTGCAGCACTATTCTGCCTGTGTCTGTGCACGGGTGCCGTGCCTATAGGTGTGGGAGAAGTAGTTGCCGTGTTGCTTGGGAAAGGATCTGAAATAGCCCGCAATATCGTGCTGGAGGCGAGACTGCCCATGACCCTGACTTCCTGTTGCTGCGGCATGGCACTCTCTGTGGCCGGGCTTCTGCTTCAGACCACGTTCCGGAATCCACTCGCAGGCCCGTCAATCCTCGGAGTGAGCACCGGAGCGTCTTTAGGCGTGGCAATAGTCATGATGGGAGCCGGCGGATGGCTGTCATCAATCTTCGGTGTGGCCGCAGGGAGCCGCATAGCGATTATCAGCGGAGCTGCGCTGGGAGCCGGCGGAGTAATTATGATATTGCTCGCATTCTCCCAAAGCGTAAAGAGTGCCACAATGCTTCTCATAGTCGGCATCATGATCGGGTATCTTGCCTCAGCCTTCGTGTCACTGCTCAATTTTTTCGCCCCGGCACAGATAGTCAAAGACTTCAGCATATGGGGCATGGGCAGCTTCATGGGTGTCACAGGCAGCGACCTGCCTCTGTTCTGTACGCTATCACTGATTGTTTCAGTCTCCACTCTCACTCTGATAAAGCCACTCAACGCCATGCTTCTCGGCGATCGCTACGCCTCTTCACTGGGTTATAATCCAAAAAGTGTGCGCACGCTACTGCTCTTGTGTTCAGGAGCGCTTACGGCCATCGCGACAGCCTTCTGCGGGCCGGTAGGATTCATCGGGCTGGCAGTGCCGCATATGGCACGCATCTTCTTCTCTACATCCCACCATGCCGTGCTGCTTCCCGCCACAATTGTCATGGGTGGAGCAGTGGGATTACTATGTGCCTGGATGTGCGTGTGCCCCTCTTCTATAGGAGTGCTTCCTCTTGGCGCCGTAACACCGGTGATAGGAGTGCCTGTGATCATATACGTGATTGTTGCGCGCAAGCGGCTGAATTACTTTAACTGACCTATGTTACAAGCTTCCCATTTATCCATAGGATATATGCAAGACAATCCTCTCTGCAGCGGAGTGAATCTCTCGGCTGCACGGGGAGAGGTAATAGCACTTGTGGGAGGCAATGGCGTAGGCAAATCCACTTTACTCCGCACCCTTGCCGCAGAGATGCGACCTCTGCAGGGCACAGTATGTTTCCACGGCCGCCCCATTGACCGTATCCCACGCCATGAGCGTGCCCGGACATTATCAATCGTGGCCTCCGAGGCTTCAATGACAGGTGATCTCACCGTGCGGCAGCTCGTAAGCATAGGCCGACAGCCTTACACCGGCTGGACAGGAATCCTCTCCGGCCACGACCGCAAAATCATCTCCGATGCCATGGAGGCTGCCGGCATAGCTTTCAAGGCAACGGAGCCAATGGCCACTCTCAGCGACGGAGAGCGACAGAAAGCCATGATAGCTCGTGCACTTGCCCAGGATACCCCGCTGATGATGCTCGATGAGCCTCTCTCTTTCCTCGATCCCGCTGCACGCATAGACATATTCGCCTTACTTCGATCTCTCGCCGCCGAACGCGACAAAGCCATTATTCTCTCTTGTCACGATGTGGCCCTGAGCCTGCGCATGGCAACAAAGCTATGGATGTTCACATCTGACTGCCAGATTATATCCGCAACTCCTCAGGAAGCGGTATCCCGTGATATTGTATCTCGTCTCTTCTCTTCGCCTCATGTAAAGTTTTCAGACGCCTGCGGCGACTTCATTTTCAACCCTTAGAAATCCGAGCAATGGATGACATAACTCTTAAACAATTCCTGTTCACACAGCCCAACGGAGAGGCTGCCTCTCCCACCGACAAGGAGTATCTGCGCATAGCCAACCGTCTGCTCCGCATCTGGCACAATAAAGCCCTGATGCAGGACGCTCCCGATGACCTGAAGAAAGTCGTGTGCATCGGCTTGACCGGATATTATCAGGATATCATTTCCGATGCAGGAGTGTATCGCAGTTTCACCGATGAGTGCAAGCGTCTTTACGGCCATCGCGTGCCATTTCATGCCGATGCGGATGATTACATAGACTATGAGCTGAATCTCGCCGATGTGGAATTCGTACTTTGGTATCAGCTGGCATTCAACTCCATGTCACACCGATTCCTGAATCCGCGCGACCCGCGCCTGCTCGATCTTGCCGCTCACTTCTACAAAGTGCTTGAAGATGAATATGATGACATTCCTTCGCCTCATGATTATACATCGCTCTTCCAGGCTGATATATATGATGCCGAAGATACCGAGAAGCTGCATGACTTAAGCCAATGGTTATTCTGGAAGAACTGGCTCATACTCCCTCCTTTCCAGCTTACGTTCGCACAGATTTACTCCGGATGGACAGAGATCCAGCATTCTGCCGCTTCGCAGGAAGAGGCCGTAAAACGGATTGAAGAGGAAAAACAGATGGCTATGGCTCAGTTGCCCTCCGGCCCTCTGGCTCTATACATGCGCGAATGGCTTCCGCTTATTCTTACGGGTAAAATGCCTTCTCCTCGCAAAGCCAGAGAAAAGGAGACTGTTGAGGAATGCCACCCGTGGTACACCGCGTTTATCAATGCCACAGGGGGCAAAGATATGATATTCATAAAGGACTATGATGAATTAAACGATTTCTTCATCAACTCTCTGGGGTGGAAAGAAGGAGAAGAGCATCTACCCCAGCTCAAAGGCCATGGATTCTTCGCTCTCATGGTCACACAACGTCACGGCCTCATGGTGGCGAAGGATATCGCCCGCAGCATAAAGCATCCTCTCAATCCTTATTATGACAGCGCTCACGCATCCGAGTTTGCCTTCAATCTATTGTCTCAGAGAGGTGTATGTCCGGCCGACATGCTGCGCAGGCTATTGGCTGAAGGTGCCATTCCCGATGCACGTTTCCCGGAAACGGATGACACCGCGTTAGTGACAGAGAATGCCGACTTCATTGCCCGGGTATATCTGCAGGAGTTCTATCGAGGTGATAACTAAGAAGCTAAAAACAACTATGTTACGATGAAAAGATTAATCCTGAGTATCTCATCTCTCCTGGCCTTATGCTCGCTCACTGCGCAGACCACCCGGGAAGAAACACTCTCTGACCTGGGCCGCACAGGTGGCGTATACTACGCCTATCCTGAAGAGGTGCCTGCCTTGACTCCTGCGCCCAAAGGCTATAAGCCTGTATATGTAAGCCACTATGGTCGCCATGGTTCCCGCTATCTCATCTCCGACAATGATTACAACAGTGTGCGCCGACTTCTGGCCGATGCACGCGACAAGAATGCTCTCACGCCACTTGGTCTCGATGTGCTTGCCCGCATAGACTCTCTTATGCTTGAGACCGCCGGCCGGGGAGGAGATCTTTCTCCTCTTGGAGTGAGACAGCACAAGTCCATAGCAGCTCGCATGGCCAAGACATATCCGCAGATCTTCAAGTCGAGAAACGCATCTCTCTCCGCGCGATCAACTCTTGTGCCACGTTGCATCCTGTCGATGGCCGCTTTCTGCGAGAGCCTTAAGGAGCAAAATCCTTCTTTGAGCATCGACCGTGAGTCTTCCAACAGATATATGCCATATCTCTGCTACCATTTCCCCGAACATGGCAAATATACAATTGACGGGAAATGGAAAGAACAGTACCGTAAGTTCAAGACTGCTCACACTAATCCTGACCGTCTGATCGCATCGCTCTTTTCAGATAGCGCCTATGTGGATATAAATATAAATCCCTCCGACCTTATGTGGGGATTATACTGGATTGCGTCTGACGCTCAGAATACGGAGACCTCGCCCTCCTTCTATGACATTTTCACTCCCGATGAGCTGTTTGACCTATGGCAGTCTTTCAATTATGTATTCTATGTAAATGACGGGGCTTTCGGAGGCAATGGCTCCCTTATGACTGACAATGCACACCCTCTCATAGAAAATATCGTAGAAAGTGCCGACAAGGCCCTCGCTTCGGGAAAGCCTACAGCCGATCTTAGATTCGGACACGATGGTAATCTTATTCCTCTGGCTGCAGCTCTTCATCTCAAAGACTGCGACCTGGTCACATCATCCCCCGCTGATTTCTACAAATATTTCTCCGACTGGAAAATAGCGCCTATGGCCGGAAACATACAGATAATTTTCTTCCGCAATGAGAAGAATCCCAAAGATATACTCGTAAAATTCCTGCTTAATGAGCGTGAAACCGCTATCCCCTTAGCGACTGCAAGCTTCCCTTACTATCCGTGGGAAGATGTAAGAACGCGAGTTCGGGATAAGATTCTTCAATTTAAAGCAAACTAAAGGACATAGTGC